>NZ_FR894911.1:0-3605 GCF_000434255.1 Ruminococcus sp. CAG:379
CCCACCGGATTTGTCAACCCGTTTCTGGGCGGTAAGTGTTTAAATCTGTTCCGCAGGGCTGTCCCCGAACGCTTCTCGGTACTTGCCGGGCGTCATGCCGGTCAGCCGGCGAAATGTACTGGTGAAAGCGCTTTGGGAGGAAAATCCAAGGGACAGCGAGATTTCCAGATAGGAAAAATCAGAATATACCAGCATGTTCTTTGCGGCATTGACTCTGGCGTGGATAATGAATTGTCGAAAGGGCATGCCCACCTCTTTGGAAAATAGCTTGGAAAGATATGTGGGGTGGATTTGTAAATAGGCCGCTGCCCCCTCAATGGTCATTTTTTCCTGCAAATGCTCATAAATATAGTCCATGCATTTTCTCACATGAATAGATCCCACATGTTCTTTTTTAATATCCCGCATCCGTTCCGCATAGTCCAGCTGTATTTCACCTATCATCTCGATCATCCTGTCAATGTGTGCACATTCATCCGCCCGCTGAATGTAAATATCACTGAGGGTGTAGGCAAGATCTTGACTCATGCCATTTTCCACGCAGACCCGGGAGATCAGCGCCACCGCAACGATAAGGTGATAGCGCACATTCTTGACCGGGTCTTTTGAAAGGGTGCCTAGACCCTGGTAGAAATTCTGTTTGATCCCGGCGATATTCTCTCGGACTTTTTTTACATCTCCGGAGCTGATGATCTTGTATTTTTCAAACTCACTGCTGAAGGAAATCCGGTGAAAGCCCTCCTCACGCTGCAAATACAGACGATAATTCAAATCCCGATTGGTGTTCATAGCTATATCCTCCCGCACTTTATGTTTCTTCTGCGATTATACCATACTTCTGATAAAAATACCACAGTTCTGATATAAAAATATCGGACAGATTTATATAATGGTGTTGTTCATAGAAAGGAGGCATAGCTATGGCACAAACCTATGATTTGACAAGAGGAAATCCCACAAAACTGATTTTAACGTTTTTCTTTCCTATGCTTTTTACCAATATGCTACAGCAAATATACTCCATCGCCGATACCGCAATCGTAGGAAAGGGACTTGGGGATGATGCGCTGGCGGCTGTGGGAAATATGTCGTCCTTGACATTCCTGGTGATTGGTTTTTCCATCGGACTAACCAATGGTTTTTCCATCCTCACTGCTCAATATTATGGGGCAGGCAATCAGAAGAATCTGCGCCGCTCTGTGGCATCCGCCATTCTGTTGGCGTTTGGCATGACAGCTTTGCTTACGATCGTCAGCATGCTCTTTCTCCGGCAGGTGCTTCTTCTGCTGCAAACTCCGGAAAAGATTATGCAGGACAGTCTGACTTATGGCTACGTCATTTTCGGAGGACTTGCAGCCAGCATCGCCTACAATCTGTGCGCAAGCATCCTCCGTGCCCTGGGGGACAGCAAGACGCCGTTTTATGCCATCGTTGTTTCCACCGTTCTGAATATCATACTGGACTCCCTGTGCGTATTTGTGTTCAAGACGGGCGTGGGCGGTCCGGCGGCAGTGACCGTGCTGGCACAGGTGGTTTCTGCGGCGATTTGTTTCCGGAAGCTGCGCCACATTGAATTGATCCGGGTTACACGGGAGGATTTCCGGAACAACGGAAGCATGATCCTGAATCTTCTGAAAAACGGAATCCCTATGGCTATTATGAATTCCATTACCGCAGTGGGATGCATGACCGTCCAGTATTTTGTAAACGGTATGGGCGTGGTGTACACCTCCGCATACTCTGCATGCAGCAAGTATATCAATCTGTTTATGCAGCCGGCATGCACTGCCGGGTACACCATGTCCGCCTTTACCAGTCAGAATTACGGCGCAAAACATTACGACAGAATCCTCAGCGGCTTGAAGGGATGTCTGTCCATTGCAGCCGTATCCTATATTCTGCTGGGATCCTTCATGGTACTGTTCCCAAGACTGCTTGCGTCCCTGATGCTCAACGGCAGTGAACAGATAGAACTTGCAGCCGGATTTCTTGTAAAATGCGGCTTCATGATTTTTACAGTGGACTTTCTGTTTGTATTCCGCAGCGGCTGCCAGGGGATGGGGAAGCCCATGCTGCCCATGGTGTCCGGTGTGGTAGAAATGGCGTTCAGAATCCTCGTGATTGCCCTGTTTATCGGCAAAATCGGATTTGATGCAACGGCGTATGCGGAAATCGCTGCATGGGTCGGGGCACTGACTCTGAATGCAGGAGCGTTCACCTATTATATTTTGCAAAAAATCCATGGGAATCGTGTGCCGATATGCAGTGTTGCCTTAAAATCAAACGATAGGTAACAATCTCTGCATCAATCAGAACAGCACCGTACAAGGCTTGTCCAGGGCTTTGTGCGGTGTTTTTTCGCACTAGAGTAATTTTCCATACAAAGTTTTTAGGGTATTGCCTTGACTTTTATAGGAGAATGAGATATAATGAATATGCAATTGAATTGCGTATTGCAGGGATGGAGGGCTCCATGAAATTTGCAGAAAAAATCAGAATCCTGCGGATCCAGCAGGGGAAAACCCAGCAGGCTGTTGCGGACGGGATCCATGTATCCCTGCGCACCTATGTTTCCTATGAGCAGGAAGGACGGTACCCACGGAACCGGGAGATCTACGACAGAATGGCAGCGTATTTCGGAGTGGAGAAAAATTATCTGATGGCGGAGGATGAATCCTTTGTGACCCAGGCATCAGAGCAATTCGGAAGCCGGGGCAAGCAGCAGGCAGAGGCACTGGTGGCGGAACTGACCGGTTTGTTTGCAGGGGGAGAGCTGTCGGAAAATGACCGGGATGCGGTGATGATCGCCCTGCAGAAGGCGTATTTTGACTGTAAGGAGGACAATCAGAAGTATGTGTCCAGCAGTCGCCGCAAGAAAGAGGAGTAGTATGGATCCCAGTACAGTTTATCGGCAGGTGCAGGCGCTGATCCGGCACTGGGGTACCAGTGATCCGGTGCGGCTTGCGGCGGATATGGGGATCCGGGTGTATGACTGCCCGGATTTCCGTGACCTGCTGGGTATGTATACTTACCGCTGGAAGCATCGAATCGTACTGATGAATCCCAACGTCAGTGAGGATCTGTACCGGATGGTGCTTGCCCATGAGTTGGGGCATGATCAGCTGCATCGTCAGCTTGCCGGGGGAGAGGGGCTGCAGGAATTTCAGCTGTTCTGGATGGCAGGTCGGACGGAGTATGAGGCAAATGCATTTGCCGCTCATCTGTTGATCGATGATGGGGAACTGACAGAGCTTGTCCGGGAAGGCTATGATGCAGAAGCGGCTGCCAGTATGCTTTGCGTGGATGTGAACCTGCTGCTGATCAAAGTACAGCAAATGCAGAAGCTGGGTGTGCCCTTAAAGCTGCCCTATGCACCGGATGGTGCTTTTTTCAGAAACGTTCGGGAATAACAGGTGTTGGAGGTGATCCTGTGGGGGTCTATATTGCAATTGATCTGAAAAGTTTTTACGCTTCGGTGGAATGCGTGGATCGAGGATTGGATCCGCTGAACACGAATCTGGTGGTGGCGGATGAGAGCCGCACGGAGAAAACCATCTGCCTGGCGGTGACTCCTTCCCTGAAGGCGTATGGCATCCCCGGCAGAG
>NZ_FR894911.1:3627-4438 GCF_000434255.1 Ruminococcus sp. CAG:379
CCGCCTGTTTGAAGTGATTCAGAAGGCAGAGGAGGTGAACCGTGCCCGGCTGCGGCGTGTGGGCACCTTTACAGGGGAGTCCTATCTGGCGGATGCGCTGAACCGGGATCCGGGGCTGAAGCTGTCCTTTCTGACTGCTCCGCCCAGGATGGCAAAGTACATGGAGATCTCCACCAAGATTTTCAACATCTATATGCGCTACATCGCCCCGGAGGATATTCACGTATACTCTATTGACGAGGTGTTCATTGACGCTGCCGGGTATCTGAAAACCTACCGCTGTACCGCCAGAGAGCTTGCTATGCGTATGATCCGGGATGTACTGCGGGAAACCGGTATTACGGCAACCGCCGGTATTGGTACGAATCTGTATCTGGCAAAGATTGCGATGGATATTGTGGCAAAGCATATGCCGGCGGACGAAAATGGCGTGCGGATCGCAGAGCTGGACGAGATGGCCTATCGGCAGCAGCTTTGGTCCCACCGTCCCATTACGGATTTCTGGCGGGTGGGGAAGGGCATCGCCAAAAAACTGGAGGCAGCGTATCTGTATACCATGGGGGATGTGGCACGGGCATCGGAGTGCAACGAAAAGAAGCTGTATCAGATGTTTGGGGTCAATGCGGAGCTGCTGATCGATCATGCCTGGGGTTGGGAGCCTTGCCGGATCCGGGATATCAAGGCATACCAGCCGGAGACGCACAGCCTGAGTCAGGGGCAGGTGCTGCCGGAGCCTTATTCCTTTGCAAAGGGAAGGCTGATTGTCCGGGAAATGGCGGAGCAGCTTGTGCTGGATCTGGTGCGAAAGAGT
>NZ_FR894911.1:4482-8266 GCF_000434255.1 Ruminococcus sp. CAG:379
GGTGCTGACAGTGGGATATGATTACACGGGTATCCCGGAGGATTATGCCGGCACTCTGGAGCAGAACCATTATGGCAAGACAGTGCCCCAAATGGCACATGGCTCCACGAATCTGGGGCGGTTTACCGCTTCTGCCCGGACGATGGTGCCGGCGGTAGTGCGGCTGTATGAGGAGATCGTGGACAAGCGGCTGCTGGTGCGGCGGATGTACGTGGTGGCGAATCATGTGATCCGGGAACAGGATGTGCCCCGGGATACCTGCATGCAGCTGGATTTGTTTACGGATCCGGCGGAACAGGCGGAGCGGCGTGCAGCACAGCAGCAAGCAGAGCAGCAGGAAAAGTCCCTGCAAAAAACCATCCTGGCGATGCAGCAGCGTTACGGCAAAAATGCTGTCCTCAAGGGCATGAATTTGCAGGAGGGCGCAACTGCCATTGCCCGGAATGGGCAGGTAGGAGGGCATCGGGCATGAATGAATATGCGGATATTCTGTACCATCCTCATCACGTTTCCACCCGGCGACAGCCCATGTCCATGCACGAACGGGCGGCTCAGTTTGCTTCCTTCAAGGCGCTGACCGGGTACGAGGACGGCATTGATGAGGCGGCACGGTATGTGGAACACAAGCTAGAACTGACAGAGGATCGCCGGAACAGGCTGGATGCCTGTTTACAGATCCTTCGGGATGCAGGGTGCGATGTACAGATCCGGGTGCTTGCATTCCATCCGGATCTGCAAAAGCAGGGAGGCGTGTATCTGCCCTATACCGGTGTGCTGCGCCGCATTGACGAAACGGCAAGGCAGCTGCTGTTCCGGGACGGTACCGTGATCTCACTGGACACGGTTTATGACATGTGGGGGGAGGTATTTCCGGATGCATTATGAGCGCACGGTGCATGCAGTCTTTCTTCATCGTCCAAACCGGTTTGTGGCAGTGACGGCACGGAACGGCAGAGAAGAAACGGTGCATGTAAAGAATACGGGACGGTGCAGGGAACTGCTGCTGCCGGGCAGGGAGGTGATCCTGGCGGAGTCGGATCGCCCTGGCAGAAAGACACGATATGATCTGATTAGTGTGTACAAGCCGGGGGTGGGCTGGATCAATATCGACAGCCAGGCACCGAATGCGGTTGTACAGGAGTGGCTGCGCACAAAGCCGGGGATCTTTGCGGACATGACTCTGTGCAGACCGGAGTATCGGTACGGCGCATCCAGAGTGGATTTTTATCTGGAATGCGGCAGTCGGCGGATTTTGATCGAGGTGAAGGGTTGTACCCTGGAGGTGGGTGGAGAGGGCTACTTTCCGGATGCGCCCACGGAGCGTGGGGTCAAGCATCTTCACGAGCTGGCAGCAGCATGCGAGGCGGGATTTGAGTGTTACCTGGCGTTTGTGATCGCCATTCCAGGAGTGAACATGGTGCATCCCAATTTGGAAATGCATCCGGAATTTGGAACTGCTTTAGAGGAAGCAAGGCGGGCAGGCGTCCGGGTGCTGTATCTGCCCTGCCAGGTGCAGGAGGATGGATTGCAGATCCGGGAACGGGAGAAAGGGGAGCAGGTATGACCAAGGGTAAGGTGGTGCTTGCAGGCACGTTTCGGGTGGAGAGTATTTCTGTGCCAGTACAGCTGATCCGCAGTGGCAGGAAAACCATCGGGGTGAAGGTGGATCAGAAGGGCGTTGTCACTGCGCAGGCACCTTACCTGGCAAAGGAAGCGGATGTTCTGGCGTTTCTCAGTCAGCATGCCGACCGGATCGAACAGTATGTGCAGCGAAGCAGAATTGCAGCCGAGCAGGCGGAGGATGCCGGACGGTTTTCTGCGGCGGAGTTGGAGCATATGGCACAGCAGGCAGTGCAGGTGATCCCACAGCGTGTGGCATACTATGCCCGACTGCTGGGTGTGACCTATGGGCGCATTACCATCCGGAACCAGAAAAGCCGCTGGGGTAGCTGCTCCAGCAAGGGAAATCTGAATTTCAACTGCCTGTTGATGGCTGCTCCGGCGGAGGTGCTGGACTCGGTGGTTGCTCATGAGCTTTGCCACAGAAAGCATATGGATCATTCCAAGGCGGTCTATGCGGAGTTATACAAGTTGTTTCCAGACTATGATCGGTGCAGCCGCTGGCTCAAGGAGCAGGGGGTATTGCTGATGCAGCGGATGACCGGCTGATAAGTGTTGACAATCTATTCACAATGTGCTATTATGATAGCAGAAAGGCGGTGGTATGATGGGAACAATCATTCTGGGCATCCTGTTGGGTGCAATTGCGACAACGGCATTTGTAGTGGGTGGCTTGCAATTGGCGGAAAAAGGACCTTTGCTGAACAACTCGTATTTCTATGCATCCGAAAAGGAACGGGCGGAGATGAACAAGTCCCCCTACTACCGTCAGTCGGGTATTGTCCTGCTGTTGGTGGGCGTGATCTTCCTGCTCAATTGTATCGCTGTGTTCGGGCAGATTCGATGGATGATCTGGTTTGTATTGCTGACAGCCGGAGTCACATTGCTCTATGCCGTGATCTCCTCCATACACATTGATAAAACAAAATAGCCCGGAAAACAGAAAGCGCCCGAGTAGCGATGCTGCTGCTCAGGCGCTGTTTTATGTGGATTCGTAATAGGATTCATAAAGGTAATTCTGACCGCCAATGACGAACACATACCATTCCAGGTCACAGGTCTCACTGCCGACACTGCCATCGTCTGTTTCCGTGATTTTCACGGAATAGGCGTCAGTGATCTGAACGCCGTCATCAAACTTTTCGTGAATGATGTCGTTGTAGCTGGCAAGGGAATCGTCCGTCAGCTGGAAAATCTGGTTGATGGTGTAGGTGACAGTGTAATCCGTACCGTATTTATCCGAAAAATAAGTGTGTGCCTGCTGTACGTACTGGTCGGTGGTGATCCCTTCCTTCTGGCATTCCTTTTTGATCTGATCTACATAAAAGCCCGGGAACACGTTGAATGCAGTGTCGAAGCTCTGGGTGCGCAGACCCTCATAGTATTGATCCAGCAGGGGGGTGAATGCCTTGACCAGGCTGTCGTAATCGGTGGCTTGCCGATCCGGGGATACGGCATTGGAATTCACCGTAGAAGTGGTAGCGGAATTGCTCTGGGATGAGCCGGACTGATTGCAGCCGGTCAGCGCCAGCAACAGTGCGCCGCAGGCAAGCAGCGGAAAAAGCTTTGACATTGGGTTACATCCTTTCTGTTTTCGGTCAGATGCTTCTGTCCTTGCCGATAAAGAACAGGGCAACGGTTCCGGGCCCTGCGTGGGCACCGATGACCGGGCCGATGGTGCCGATGCGGATATCCTGGATGCCGAAGTGTTCCCGGATCTGGTCGGCAACAAAGTTTGCATCCTCCGGGGCATCTCCGTGACTGATGAATACAGGCAGATCCAGATCGTTGTGATATTTCTTTTTCATGTTTTCCACAAGTGCAAGCAGGGATTGCTTTCTGCCACGCACCTTTGCAAAGGGGATCAGCTTGCCTTCTTCATTGACATTCAGAATGGGCTTGATGCCCAGCATGCCGCCCACCACTGCGGAAACCTTGGACACTCTGCCGCCCCTGTGCAGATGGTTCAGATCATCTACTGTAAAGTAGTGACAGAATTTTAGCCGATTCTGGGTGACGAGAACGGCAGTCTCTTCGATGGTTTTTCCAGCCGCCTTGAGCCGCAGAGCATACTCCACCAGCAGACCATGCCCCATGGAAGCGGACAGGGAATCCACCACCAGCACCTTGCTGTCCGGGTAGCGTTCCATCACGTCGTTGGCTG
>NZ_FR894911.1:8288-33039 GCF_000434255.1 Ruminococcus sp. CAG:379
GCAGGACTGGCAGGTGCCGCTCAGCGCAGAGGAAAAGGAAATGTGCAGCACATCCTTGCCGCTGCGGACGATCTCCTCGAAGGAGGCTCTGGCTTGTTCCACGCTGACCTGCGAAGTGCGGGGCATTTCTCCCTTGCGCAGCCGGTCATAAAAGGTTTTGGGATCAAGACAGTTGGGTGTATTTTCCTGATACTCGTCATCGGACAGAGCGTATACCGCTCCCATCAGATTCACATGCTGCTGCTGCATGTATGCCGGATCCATATCGCAGAAGGCTTCTGCGGAAATAATGAACTCTCTCATAATACGCTCCGTTCCCCCGATTCACACGGGCAGATCTTACAGTCTACACCACGCAATCATTGTGCGGTGTTACCTATATACATATTATTATAGCATAATCCGGCTGGAATAACAAGTGATTTGCGGCAAAAAAAGAAGATCCTGCTTTCACAGGATCTTCTGGGTTATCTTATTGCCTGGATGTGCGGCAGGCTCCAATCGTATATGCCGCCAGACAGAGTATGCCGCAGCCCAGCATGATGCCCTCCAGCAGCAGGCAGGCATCGGTCATTCGGTTCAGCATGCCGGTCACTGCCGCATAAATCTGAGTGGTCTTAATGGTGAATGCAGCAAAATAATCCGTTGCCTTGACGTAGATCAAGGGGATCAGCGCAATGCAACTGGCAACCGTCAGACTGCATCCACTCCAGTACAGGATCCGGAGGGGGCGTTTCCGGTTGATCCATGCCAGCAGCCCCAACAGAACGCATACCACGGCAGCAGATGCAGCCATAGCCGGATTCAGCCAGGGCATGACCCGTCGGATTTTGGACAGCAGACCGGCGGATTCCAGCGTGGAAAACCGGAACACATCCACGGTCTGGAGCACCTGCTTTTTGGCGTTGTCCACAGCCGCATTGACTTTTTTTTCATAGGTCTCATCCTTGGGGTACTGGATCTGGTCAGCATAATCGCTGAAAAACTGACGGATACTTGCTTCCAGGGAGGATAGATCCATTTCAAAGGCGTAGCTGTCGGAGGTGCCGTGCAGATAAGCATATGCGGAGGTGACGCTTGCCCGGACGCCGGAGTCCAGCTGCTCCCGGGTGAGGGCATCCATGTATACCTGAGCGGGGATGCCGCTGGTGGAAACCTGTTCCGTAAACCGTGCCTCCAGGGACGTGTAGATCCGGTCGCTGAGGTCCTGTTCCTCCATGACCGACAGGCAGGTGTCCGCCTTACTTGCATACAGCCGGACAAACAAAGTGCCCTCCGCTGCCAGCAGGCTGAACACCAGCAGAATGGTTATAACAATGTTTGCGAAGTATTTGCCGGATGCCTTCATGGATTCTGCCCCTCCGTTTCCTGATAGAATGCACGTTCCGTCAGCTTGCAGATCACCGCATACCGGTCGTCCGAGGAGCCGAATACGTTGTTGATACAGGTATACAGGGTCAGCCTGTCATCCTCTGTGGGGATTACATACCGCTTGTCCGTCTTTTGAAAGGTGACGGTTTCGGAAACCTCATAGGTGAATCTGCCGTACTGGGTATACAGCACCACCGTATCCCCGACAGACATCTGATCCAGGTGTGCAAAAAAGGTGTTGACGTGTGCATCAATAACCACATTGCCGGGATTGCCCAGGACAACGGAGCTGGTTGCCTGGCAGGCGCCCCGCTCCAGCAGAGCGGCGGTGGTACCCCAGTATACGGGCACATTCAGGGAAATGGAGTCGCAGCTCAGAGTGGCGTACTGTTCGCCGAATGCAGGCACCAGAATTTTGCCCTCGGTATAGGTCTGCCCCTGATGCTCCGTATTGATCTGATTATTCTTGATGAGCAGCCCTGCCTGGGGATCGGAATTTTTGAAATTGTCCATAAAGGCAATGTTCAGATAGGTCTGGAGCTTTTCGTAGGGCTTGATGGCTGCTACTGCCGTAATGGCACCGCACAGCACCAGAAGCAGCAGGGGGGTGCAGATATCAGCGATCAGTCCTGTTCTGGATTTCCTTGTCGGATGCTCCGGTTGTTCTGTCTTATTCATGCTGTTCCTTTCCAAGCTTTCTGCCGATCAGATAGAGTCCGGCACCGGCTGCGGCAACCCCGGTCAGCAAGCCGGAGATCAGCCCTGTATGGGAGATGCCGGTATCGTCCACCACAACGCCCATGGAGGAGACATCGATCAGCTTGCCCTCCTCATCCCGGGCGGAAATGGTCAGCTTGTCATCCTCCAGATCATCCACAGTAAAGTAAAAGCCCATGGTCTTGCCGGTTTCAATCAGCTTGTTGATGATGTCGGTTTTATCGTTCAGGCTCAGCTGCTTGATGATGCTGTTCTTTTCGGTGTTGGACAGGGATGCCATGAACTTTGCCCGTTCTTCCTCCGGCAGGGACTGGACGTATGCCACCTTTTCCTCCAGCGTCATATTGATAAAGGGCTTTTGCTTTGTGGTGGTGACGACACTGCCGGATTCCTCGGTTTGCACGGGAGCAGTGGTGGTGACGGTGGTGGAAGGTCCTCCGTTTTCTGGGGCAGTGGTGACAGTACCGAACTGCTGGTTGATCTTTTCCCAGATCTCATCCTCATAGGTGTGCAGTGCGGCGATGAAGGAGTCATAATCCTCTGAGGTATACTCCTCCTCGTTCAGCTTGTTGATGCCTGCCTGCACATAGACCTCCGGAAAGCCGGCAGCCCGTGCGGCGGCGATTACGTCTTCTTTTGTTGCGGCGGAAGCGGAAAGACTGCCTGCTGCCACCGCAAAGCATGCGGCACCCAGGACAGCGGATACACATAAAATCTGTTTGATTCGGCTCATAGTGATAACCTCCTGTTTCTGAGATCAATACATATGTAGTATAACATACGTCGCCGGGCTTTTCAAGTGGGAAAGCCTGCTAGGGCAAACTTTTTACAGATTCTTGACAAATGGATGCCCGCATGCTACACTGCTAAAGGAGAGGAGCTTGTTGAATGGAACTGACCTTTGAACCTTTGCAGCGGGAGGATCTTGCCGCCTGCTATGCGCTGTGCATGCAGAGCTTTTTCGAGTCCGTGCCACTGGAGGAGGTGGAGCAGACTTTCGCTCTGTGCAGCCGGGATCCCAGTTACCGACTGGTAGTGGGAAAACTGGACGGCAGGGTCGTGACCTATGCCACCCTGCATTTCTTTCACACGGTGTTTGACGGCATGCGGCCCATGGCGACCATCTGGTATGTGTGCGTGGATCCGGCATACCGGAGCCGGGGTATTGGAAAAGCGCTTTTTGCAGAGCTATGCCGGATCTGTGAAGCAGAGCAGTGCCTGGAAATCGTGTTCACCTGCCTGCAGGAAAATGCGTCCGCACAGGGCTTTTACCGTTCTCTGGGGTTCCGGGATGATCTGGAGCGTGCTTTTGTGCGGTATTACTTTGAACCGTAGTGAAAAATAAGATACCCCACGGAGCATGCGGAAACGCTTTGTGGGGTATTTGCTTTGCGGATCAGAACATATTGATCAACGGGAAAATCACAAAAGACAGCAGGAGAATCCCTGCCAGTACAAGAATAAAAATACGCATTCCCATGGGCTTCTTGGGCGGCTGCTGATTTTTCTTGGCTTTCATACGCTCTTCCTTTCGCATTATCCGTAGAATCGTCTGGATTGCTTTTTATGCTCGTTTCGCCGGTCTGTATTCCTGCCCCGGGGACGGCGGTTGAAGCCGTCATTCCGGGACTTACCCCGGAAGTCGCTGCGGCTGCCGGTTTCCTTGCCCTCGTAGCGCTTGACGGTGACCTGGTGCCCGTTGATCTTGCCGGCGTTCAGAGAATCAATGACAAAATCCATTTCCGCTTCCGGTACTTCCACAGTAGTGTGCTGGTCGAAGATATCAATTTTGCCGAAGTCCTTGCCGGAAAGGCCGGTGGCATCTACCAGAGCGCCCAGAATGAAATTGGGCGCAATGCGCTGCTGTCTGCCAATGTTGATATCCACCTTTGCAGTGGTAACGGCGCTTCTGCCACGCTTGCCTTCCCGGCGGATGGGCTGGGGTGCGTCAAATTCGGGAATGCTCTGTAAGGATGCGGACAGTTTTTCCTCCAGCAATACCTGGGCGATCTGCTGTGCGGTATATCCCTCCTCCATCAGCCGGTTCAGCAGTTCCTCTGCTCTGGAAGACGGTTGTTCGGCGCATGCCTGTGCCACTGCGTCATGCAGCTGCTGGGTTTTCTTTGCTGCAAGATCCGCCCGGGTGGGCAGTGCCTTCTGGATGATTTCCGCTTTGGTATACTTTGCAATATCCCGCAGGGCGAACACCTGCCGCCTGCCGCTGACCAGGGTCAGGGCGGTGCCGGATTTGCCTGCTCTGCCGGTTCTGCCGATGCGGTGGATATAGTACTCGTTGTCCTGGGGCAGATCGTAGTTGAACACCAGGTCGATGCCGTTTACGTCAATGCCCCGGGCAGCCACATCCGTTGCCACCAGAACACCGATCCTGCCGCTTTTGAATGCGTTCATCACCTGGGTGCGCTGCATCTGCTTCATATCTCCGTGAAGCCCTGCCGCCTGGATGCCCTTGTCGCAAAGTGCCTCTGTCAGCTCATCCACCGTGCGCTTGGTGTTACAGAACACCATAGCGGATTTGGGTTCGTATGCCAACAGCAGCAGCCGGAGTGCATCCGTCTTTCTGCCCATGGCAGTCTCGTAATAGTATTGCTCAATAGTATCCACAGTCCGGTGCTTTGCGGCGATTTTGATGACTGTCGGATCCTTCTGGAACTGTTTTGTGATTGCCATAATTTCCGGGGGCATGGTAGCGGAAAACAGTACAGTCTGCCGTTCTTCAGGCACTCCGGACAGGATGGTCTCAATGTCCTCCCGGAAGCCCATGTTGAGCATTTCATCTGCCTCGTCCAGGATCACGGTTTTCAGATTCTGCAGCTTGAGGGTGCGCCGGTTCATGTGATCCATAACCCGTCCCGGTGTGCCCACTACAATGTTTGCACCACGTTTCAGATCACCAATCTGCCGATCCATGCTGGCGCCCCCATATATGGCACAGGGTCGTACCCAGGACATGAACCGGGAAAGCTTTTTCAGTTCCTCGCATGCCTGCATGGCAAGCTCACGGGTGGGGCAGAGGATCAGAACCTGAACCGAGCGGGGATCCTCCTGAGAGATGGATTCCACTGCCGGAATGCCGAATGCGGCAGTCTTGCCGGTGCCGGTGTTTGATCTGCCGATCAGATCTATTCCCTGCATCATCAGCGGAATGCTTTTTTCCTGGATCTCTGTCATTTCTGTAAAACCCATTTGTGCGACTGCGTCCAATAGGGGCTGGGAAAGTGCGAGTTCGTTAAATTGCATGTTGTGTCCTTTCGTTTTGGGGATTGCTGCTGACAGTACCGTACAAGCTCTGCACGGCATTGTCTGAAAAAATGAACAGGCGGGGAGTGCATTTCCCCGCCTCTTTTCATTATACCATAAATTCGGCTGTTCGTCAAGCCGTGTCGTGGATTCTGCCAGACTAGGTCGTGTTGACACTAAGCCTAACAACGCATCTTTTCGGCAAAATTTCACGCATTCTGCGTTAAAAAGTCTTGACAGGCGACAGCCTGCCTGCGACTTTTTGCCTTGTCTACGTAAAATTTATGCTCGAAAATCTGCATATTATCTTAGTGTCAACACTCCCTAATCTGGTTCGTTCAGACAGTGTACCTCATCAAAGATGGCATAAAACTTCAAGGGAATCCGCTTGTTCATGTGGCATTTGCCGAAATACCATTTGCGGAAGGTGCAGACTTTGATGATGTCCTCAAAGAATGTATGCACCTCCAGCCGCTGGGAGGTGTCCACGTTCAGGCAGTCCTTTAAGGACGCAGGAGGCTCATGGGTGATGATAAAATCCACCGCATTGTCCGCATTGCCCAGTGTTTCCACCGCATGCATGATTTCATCATAGCTGGGCTGTTCCCGCTCCCACCAGTTGTCCGTATCCCGGCGGATGTCAAAATCGCCGCTGTGTCCGCCGCCAAAGGCAAAGATCCGTTCGCCCTCAATCTCGTAAATCTCGCCACGCATCAGATGATACAGATTGCCGCAGATGTGATGCACCTGCCCTCCGTTCCATTCGGTAACGTCGTATTCCTCCAGCAGGTCGAAATTTTCATGACAGCCGTCCACAAATGCTACATTGTATTTCAGATTGCCGATTTTCTTTAAAAGCTTCTGCTCCAGCCGGGAGCCGTCCCAGATAAAGCCGAAATCTCCGCACACCAGCAGCGTGTCGCCTGCCTTCAGCTTTTTGAGCGGGGAATCCTTAAAACGGGAAAAATCGCCGTGCATATCACCGGTTACATAGATCACGGATATGTGCCTCCTACTTGCTGATTCGATCGGTTTTTGTTCCATTGGACAGTATAGCATATTTTTTGTCCGGGGTAAATATATTTTTTGAAATTTTCTCGAAAAAGACTAGTCGAACGCTTAAAAATTTGGTATAATAAAAAGACAACATCTGAAACCGGATTTGAAATAGAGTGAGGGAACCAATATGCGTTGGATCAATTCGTTAAAAAATACAGCTGTTTTGTTGATCTGCTGTGTGACAGCATTGCATATATGCCTGCCGGGTCTGCGTGCATCCGCTATGTTTACACCCACCTTTGATCTGCAGAGCAAGGCGGCGATT
Source organism: Ruminococcus sp. CAG:379 (assembly GCF_000434255.1). NCBI lineage: Bacteria > Bacillati > Bacillota > Clostridia > Eubacteriales > Oscillospiraceae > Ruminococcus > Ruminococcus sp. CAG:379. Next base: position 14,959 of record NZ_FR894911.1, read on the forward strand.
TTGTACAGCACGGATACCAAGGAGGTACTGTACGCCAAAAATCCGGACGAGAAAATGATGCCCGGCGCTCTGGTGAATCTGATGACTGCGCTGATCTGCGTGGAGAACAACCAGGATCTTGCAGGTACCCAGGTGACGGTCAAGGGCTCCCTGTTTGATGCCTTTGTGGATTACAGCTATCCAAGCGACCTGCGGTATGGGGAGATCTACCGGGGGGATGTGTTTACCCTGGAGGAATTGCTATATGCCATGCTGCTGACCTCCTCCTGTGAGGCGTCCGTCGTGATCGCAGATGAAATCGGGCATGGCAGCGTGCCGGGTTTTGTAGCGATGATGAATCTGAAAGCAGAAGAGATCGGTATGAAAAATACTCATTTTACCAATCCGGACGGCAGATATAATGAAAACCAGGTAACCACGGCTGAAGACATGCTGCTGATGATGCAGTATATCCAGGAGCATGCCTCCAAGGTGCTGGAGATCGCCCGGACGTCAAGCTATTCGCCCCAGATCCGCACCCAGGAAAATCACCAGAGCGGCACGCTGACCTGGAGCCATGCCAATATTATGATGGATGAGGAAAGCCGGTTTTATTATAAGGGTGCCGCTGGGTTGAAAACTGCCACCTTACAGGAATACGGCAGGAATATTATGGTGGATGCTGCACGGGATGGACATCACTATCTGGTGATTCTGATGCAGTCCCCGATCTATAATGAGAACAAGGAGAATACCTATTATCATTTACAGGATGCAGCAGCAGTGCTGGATTGGGCGTTCGGCCATTTTAATTATGAGGAGATCCTGAGCCTGAACGAGGAGATTGCCGAGATCCCGGTGGAAAATGCCAAGAACGAAAACAACTATGTGATTCTCAAGCCCCGGGAGGAACTGGTGATGCTCTGGCCGGATACGGTGGATCGCAGCGTGGTGCAGCGGATCGTGGTCAAGGAGGATAGCGTAAAGGCTCCGGTACAGAAGGGACAGGTACTGGGCAGTATTGAGCTTCGGTTCGGGGGAGAGACTCTGAAAAAGGTGGATCTGATCGCCACCAGTGATGTGGAGCAATCCTTTGTCCGGTTCAATTTGTCTGCTGCCCGGGAATTCAGGCATTCCAAATGGATGAAAACTGCGCTGATTCTTTCCATTGTGCTGACGGCGCTGTATCTGGGCGTTTGCATTTACTTTACCCGGATCTATCCCAAGCGGACAAAGCCAATTCGGGGATTGGTACGGGACAAGCGCAAAAAGGGTACCCGGATTCGCCGGGATTGATGGACGGGGTGAAACAGCATGCTACAGGAAAACACCGAGGCGCATGGATTTGCCGAGGAGGATGTGCGGATCATCAGCACTCCAAGCACTATGGCAAAGAAATGCTTTTTCTATCTGCAGGAGACCGGTTATCTGAAAACCTGTCAGAAGCATAATACAAAACGGACAAACCTCCAGTCCTTTTTGTTTGCAATCGTGCTTGGCGGCAAGGGCGTGCTGCATTATGGGGAAGCCAATTACACGCTGACAAAGGGCGAATGTTTTTTTATCGACTGCCGCCAGTCCCATTCCTATCATAGCAGCGGCGACACCCCCTGGGAGGTCATGTGGGTTCACTTTAATGGCTGCTCCTCAGAGCCTTATTTTGAGCTGTTTTCCGCCCAGAACGATGTGGTATTCTGCCCTGCCTCCACAGCCAAATTCATTGATGTGTTACAGGAACTGATGCGCATCAATGAGGAAAAAACGGCGGAAACGGAGATTCTGACTTCCGAACTGCTGGTACATCTGCTGACCCAGTTGCTGACCTTCCGGAGCATTCGGTCAGAGGACAATGCTCTGCGTGCCAAGCTGCAGATCATTCTTACATATCTCAATGAACGGTTCTGTACGGATATCACCCTGGATGAGCTGTCTCAGAAATTCTACATCAGCAAGTATTATCTGGCACGGGAATTCAAAAAGGCTTACGGGGAAACCATCTTTCAGCATATTATTGCGATGCGTATCAACTATGCCAAGCGGCTGCTGCGGTTTACGGATAAGTCCATTGATGAGATTGCGGAGCTTTGCGGCTTCCACGATCAAAGCTATTTTACAAAGCAATTCAAAAAGGCAGAAAATATGACCTGTCTGGCGTTCCGGAAACGCTGGCGGGATTAAGGAGCGGACTATGATCACCTGGGAGCACCCGGATATACAGGACAAAGAGTTGTTTCGTCAACTTTACAAAATGCAGGAACAGGAGCGGGGAATATTCCGCCGCCTGTTTGGAAAGCGGGAGCTGGATCCGGCATGGCTGGAGGGACTGACGGAATTGTCTCTGACGGGTTTACAGATCAAGTCCTTTGCATTTTTACGACTTTGCCCAAATCTGAAGGAATTGGAATTGGGACGATGCGATCTGACTCAGGTACAGGATACCGGTTCTTACGTCCAGCTTGCGGATCTGACCATTGCAGGGGAAACTCTGTCAGATCCGTCCTTCTTGTATGCTTTTCCCAACGTGACCATGCTGAGTTTGTGTGATATCCGGCAGTTCGGGGATCTTTCCGTGCTGGGAGGGATGGATCATCTGGATACCCTGTCCCTGATCGACACGGCGGCATTTGATTTGTATCTGCTCCGGGACTGCGAACAGCTGCGGATGCTGTCCATTTGCGCAACGGAGGATCCTGCCCCCTTTGATTTTCGGGATCTGGCAGCCCTCAAGCAGCTTCATGCACTGGAGCTGGATGGCATGGGGCTGACGGATCTGTCCCTGCTGGCATCTATGACCCAGCTGCGGAATCTGTATGTATGCTCAGAGGGGGAGTTGTATCATGCGGAATCTCTGACGCAGCTGAATCATTTGCAAAATTTGATCCTGGAGGGGAAGAATTTTACCCGGGATACGATCAACCGTCTGAAAGAGAGGTTTTCTTATGTGCCCACCTGCATGATCAGTGCGCCGGACAATGGATAAGAAATTTCAACCGTGCAGAGTATGCTTTGCACGGTTTTTCTATGGGGAAAATGCAAAAAATAAAAATAATTTCGCCTTTGAAAAAGTTATTGACAAATTCGATGGATTCTGCTATAATAACTTTCGTAATTTAAAGCGCAACTGTTTAAAGCAAAAAAGGAGGTTCTTTTCATGACACTCGCTTGTACAATCGGGATGATTGTTGTTTACATCATTATCATGCTCGGAATCGGTTTTTACACCAGTCGGAAAACCAAATCCGTCAGCGACTTTGTTTTGGGCGGCAGAACAGCCGGCTCCTGGCTCACCGCTTTTGCATACGGTACTTCCTATTTTTCCGCAGTGGTATTCATCGGCTATGCCGGTCAATTTGGCTGGAATTACGGTGTGTCCGCTGCCTGGATCGGGGTGGGCAATGCTGTCATTGGCAGTTTGCTTGCCTGGATCGTCCTGGGAAAACGTACCCGGATCATGACCAAGCACCTTGGCTCCAAAACCATGCCGGAATTCTTTGAAAACCGGTTTCAGTCCAAAAGCCTGAAGCTGGCATCAGCAGCCATCGTGTTCGTATTCCTGATTCCCTATACGGCATCCGTCTACAATGGTTTGTCCCGTTTGTTCGCCATGGCGTTCAACTTGACCTCCGATGCTTCCTATATGCTGATTATTGTGGCAATGGCTGTGCTGACAGCAATCTATGTGATCCTGGGGGGCTATGCTGCAACTGCCATCAATGACTTTGTACAGGGCATTGTCATGCTGGTGGGCATTGCAGCTGTGGTATACTGTGTGATTCACAATCAAGGCGGCTTTTCGACTGCACTGGAGGGATTGAAGCAGATCGACACCAACGGTGCCAAGGCTGGCACGCTGAACACTCTGTTTGGTCCGGATCCAATCAATCTGCTGGGCGTGGTGATTCTGACTTCTCTGGGTACCTGGGGACTGCCCCAGATGGTACATAAGTTCTACGCAATCAAGGATCAGGACGCTGTGAAAAAGGGTACCGTGATCTCCACTGTCTTTGCTTTGATCGTAGCAGGTGGATCCTATCTGCTGGGGGGCTTTGATCGCTTGTTCTGCACCACGGATGCAGCGGATACCAGCGGCAAGACGTTGATCGCAACCCTTTCCAACGGTAAGCCGGAGTTTGACGCAATGATCCCTGCGGTGCTGCAAACTGCGCTGCCGGATCTGCTGATCGGTCTGGTGGTGGTTCTGGTGCTTTCCGCATCCATGTCCACCCTGTCCTCCCTGGTGTTGACCTCCAGCTCTACCTTGACGATCGACATGATCAAGCCGGCAATGAAGAAATCCATGACTGATAAGAAGGAAGTGACCATCATGCGTGTGCTGATCGGCGGATTCCTGCTGATTTCTGTGCTGATCGCATTTAACAAGACCACTTCCATCTCCACCCTCATGTCCTACTCCTGGGGTGCTCTGGCAGGTGCATTTCTTGGCCCGTTTATGTGGGGCTTGTTCTCCAAGAAGGTGACCAAAGCGGCAGTCTGGACCAGTTTTGTGGTGGGCATCGGCGGTACCGTGTTCCATATGTGCGTGTTCTCTTTCTTTTCAAAATCCTTCCCGGGTCTTGTCAAGGCAGCGGCATCCTGCCCGTTCAACCTGGCATCTCCCATTAACGTAGGTGCGATTCTGATGGTTCTGTCCATCGTGCTCGTACCCATCGTCAGCATGTTTGCAAAGCCCTGCGACCAGAAAGCGGTGGATGCAGTATTTGCATGCTATGATGAAAAGGATGCTTAAATTCCCTAAAGCATCCTAAAAATAAAGCGGCTCCGGCAGAAATTTGCCGGAGCCGCTTGACGTATCTGAACCGATGTGGTATGATAATTATGTAATATATATTCATCATACCACGATTATTTGATTTTGTCAATAGCAAAAACAGATAAAAATTTTGAGACATTTTATGAATTTAGAGGCATTTTTACCAAAGGCTTATCCTGACGATGTTGACAAGCAACTGCTGCTGGATACGAACCAGACAGCCCGTCAGTACGGATTACAGCTGTCAGAACAGCAGGCCGGGGAGTTGGTGCATGCGGAGTCTGTTCTGTGCCGGGATGGGGAGCGGATCCGGTTGGGGGGCAGTGCAGCCGCACTGTTGGCGGAAACTTTTTGCCGGAGCAGCTATCTGTCTCAGCAGGAGTATGCGTCCACTCTGCTCCAATTGTTGGACATTTTCTACACTGCCAAGGAGGAAAGCCTGGAGCTGATCGGGGATGAGGAGCTGGTGCAGCTGCTGTTTGCCTGGTTTGAGCATCGCTGCGGCGGCAGTCTGGAGCTGCTGCAAAGTCGGGAACTGGAGTATTTTTACCGACAGGTGCATGACCGTGCAGCAGGGGGAATGGGGGCGGATCGGGATGCTTGAACCGCAATGTGCTGTTCCGGTGGAGCCGGATGCTCTGGATCCCAGGAGCTATACGCTTTCCCTGCTGGGAGTGTGCCGGGAAAATGGCTTGCTGGATGATACCCAGTGCGGAAGAATCCGTTTGGGGCTGGATCGGATATTTGCGGAAACGGCGGCGGAATACACAAAGCGGGCAAGCAGTACCATACCCCGTATCACTGCCCGGCAATTGTATGATGCGGTTTTGTTCCGGTGTGATGCATACCTGAGCCGACTGCCCCTTTTGGAGGGGATTCATTTGCTGCAGCAGGGGAACATGGAAGAAATCTGCCATCGGGGCATGGAATGCATACTGGATGCCTTTACCCGTTGCAAAGAGATTTTCCGGCAAGCCTATGCCATCCGGTGCCGCCTGCCCATCGGTGCCTATCAGTATGCCATGGAGCATGCTTTTGATCGTTTTTGCAAGGGATATTCCGCCCGGTTTGATCCACGAAACGACTGCATGGGTATCGATTACCCCCTCCTTGGGCGGCAGGCGTATGCACTGCTGGAGGAGGGGGTGTGGTTCGTGGATACTTATTATTCCTGCCTGCTGCTGGAAAATCAGCTGTGCCGGATGGTTCCTGCTTCTGCGTTGGCGACATTGTTTGCAGGATATGCCCGGAGCTATCACTGTGAGCCGGAGGATCTGCACATCAGCGCAGCAGAACTGCTGGTCAATCAACTGCTGACGGGGATGCTGCTCCTTTGCAGGTGCTGTTTACGGAGCGAAGTCAGTTGCTTGGCATGCCAAAGCCGGATGTCCCATCCTTGCAGGCAGCTTTTCACCGCCGGTACGAATCGATCATGTCTCCGCCGCTGCTTACTTATGTGGAGGCGTACATCCCCCGGTTTGTCCTGGGATGGAGCATACGGGACGGGTATCAGGGGCTTGCTAACTGGCTGGTGTTACCCTAAATCAAAATTTGCCTGAATGCTCATAGCCTGGTTCATGGTGAGGGTGATGGTAGGTGCTGTGTTGGATGCATCTCCGCTCCAGCCGGTAAAGGAGGCGCCCGGTGCCGGTACAGCGGTCAGAGTAATGGGGTAGTCTGCAAAGTATGTACCGCACCAGGTTCCGGAAAGATCCAGCTGCTTCAGTGTGTTGACCTGTACCGTACCAAGGGCTGCATCATTGACAGTCAGGGTCAGCGTCCCCCGTTCCTGGGACAGATTCAGATCCTTTTGCAGAAAATCGGGGATCTGAGAGGGGCGCAGCTTGAAAAACTGTCGGATCTGGTTTACCTGATCCCGAAAGTATTTGTCGTAGGGCTTCATCCACTGTACCACCCAGTCCGGACCGAACCGATTGAATTGCGCAGGCATGTAGGGGGCATACAGGGTTTCATACTCTGCCAGCAGGGCAGTGGTGCGGGCGGAGTTGAACGATTCATTGACCAGGTCTTGTAGAGTCAGCACAAACTGTTGCCGGAAGGCTTCGTTCTCCAGCAGTTTTTGCAGCAGGCCGGCATTGAAGCTGTCCGCCTTTAGTGCTGCCGCCAGGGTATCCAACGCAAAGTTTCCGCCCTTGTCCCCGGCATACAGTCCCAGGGAATATTCGGTGTCATACAGCATCCAGCGCCACTTGCCGTCTGCATAGGGGTTGGAGGGATCCGTATCCCGGGTGCGCCAGATCCGCCAGTTGTTGTCCTCCGTCAGACTATCCTCCCCGGCAGTGAGAATGGTAACGCAGTATTCATCAATAAAGCTTTGCACATCCATCTGCTGACACAGCTTTTCATAATTGCTCGCATCAGAGAAGTCCGTATCCCGGATCCAGGTGGCAAAGGATGCATAAATCTGCTGATCGTCCTCTGTTCCTTCCTCCAGCTCCCCACGCTTGATCAGGATCACCTGATCCTTGTCCACATCAAAATGTTCTGCCAGATAATGCTCGGAGTAGTCCTCCTGGATGGCATAGATGCCCCAGTATTCGCCGTTGATGAATACAATGGCAGGACGGGCGCTTTGTGTGGCGATATCTCGGTCTGCAAACAGCTGCTGGATCAGATTGTCCCGGAATTTCGCATAGTCCAGGTCATTGCCGCCGTTGCGCAGCAAAAAAGTTTTGTAGGTATCCACCGGTGCGGTCGGGTCCGTTTCCTTGTTGTTTCCGGGGATTAACTGATAATGCAGCTTCTTCTCCCCGTATTCCTCCCGGGCATACAGCCGGAAGCTTTTCTGGGTATAGGAACGGGAGGCGGCACCCATGATCCGCATGCCCAGCTGCTGGGTAAAGGTGCCGCCGTCCGGCTCAATCAGCTCAAAGCATACGGGACGCTCCCACTCTCTGCCCTTCTGGGAGTAGTTTCCCTCCGCCTCCCAGATCTCTGCGGATGCGTTTTCCGGATCCTGCCGCCAAGCTTTATAGCTGTCTCCCAGACGGTAAATGCCGGTGGCATCATCGAACAGATTTGCCTGATCCGTGGACAGGGAGATCACCGGCAGACTGCCGTAATCCAGACCGATAAAATAGGAATGGGTGATCACGTCGCTGCAGCTGCCGTTCTGATCCACCGTAATTGCCTTGACTACGGTACCCTTATTCACCAGTTCCTCCGGGACAAAGTTGCCGTTTGGAGAAATGTCGCCGATCTTTGAGAGGGTATTGGGTTCCGGGGATCGATCTTTCAGAGTGAGCACCTGGGTGAATTCCGGAGACTGGGGAGTGGGAGTGCTGCCATCCAGGGTATAATGCACCGTGGCACCTTTGGTCTCTGTCTGGATCATCAGCTTCTGCTCAGTTGGGTAGCATCCGCTCTGGATACTGAACAAGGGTGCCCGCAGCTCGTCAGTCTGATTCAGCTGTACAGAAGCGTGTTTGCGTTCTGCCAATCGGAAAGGATCTGTAAGACCGTTTACGGCAGTCAGCCCGGCGGTGAGTACCGTCAGGGCAATGAGGAGTGCTCGGATTTGCTTATGATGCATGCTGCATCCTCCTTCTCTTTCTGTTACTGCTATTATACAGATTCCCGGTTCTACTGTCAAGATGGCAGGGGTGGAAGGGGCGGAAATGCCCGAAATATTGGGCTCGGAATCGGTAAAACAGACAATTCCGGAGCCTGGAAACTGGAATTTTTGATGAAAGCCCCAAAATCGCTGTAAATAATTTGACAGTTGAGGTTTTTCGTATTATAATGACAGTATAAAATCATCACAAGGAGGAATTGCACATGACCAAGGCAGATTTGATTGACGCCATTGCGGCATCAGCCGGTTCCAGCAAGAAGGATGCGGAGCGTGCGCTGCAGGTTGTCCTCAGCACGATCACCGAGAAGCTCGCTGCGGGTGAGAAGATTTCTCTGATTGGTTTTGGTACCTTTGAGGTGCGTGAACGCAAGGAGAAAATCTGCATCAATCCCCGAACCAAGGAGAAGCTGACCGCACCCGCTTGCAAGGCACCTGTGTTTAAGGCGGGAAAAGCGTTGAAAGACGCTGTAAATAAGTAATTGGAGGTATCGTTATGACTATCAAGAAGGAAACACTGAAGAAGGATGCAAAGGTTCTGGCAGCAGATACAAAGGCAGTTGCAGTAGAGGCTGCTGAAACTGCAAAGGCTGCTGTAAAGGAAACCGTAAAGAAGGCAGCTGCGAAGAAGCCGGCTGCAAAGAAGATCGAAGAAAAGGTATTCATCCAGTTCAACCAGAAGGAAGCAACCCCGGCTCTGCTCATTGAGCGCGCCAAGGAAGCCTGGATCGCCGCAGGCGGCAAGAAGAGCGAGATCAAGAGCGTGGCTGTATACCTGAAGCCGGAGGAGAGCATGGTTTACTATGTGATCAATGATTCTGCCGGCAGTTTCGCATTCTAATCAACAATAAAATGGCTTCAGCCGCTTTTGATGCTCTGTGTCAAAGGCGGCTTTTGCTGTATGAAAGGGAAGTAGAGACATGGCTGGAATTTCTCCGGAGGCCTTGTGTGCACTGGATGTAGAATGGTACGGGCTGGACGCCCTGGGGCAGGTGGCTGTGTTCTGCAGCGGTGGTACGGGAATCGTGCCGGATTTTGTGTGTGCAGATCAGGAAAAGCAGGAGCGATTGGTGGAGCTGTCCGATGAACTGCCTGCCAATTCGGAGACGGTGTTGCATTTTGTTCCGTCAAAAAAGAACCCGTTGCCGGTCAGAGTAGCACAGGGTTTTTCCGGAAAGGGTTTTTTCTATTACGATGCGGATGACGGATCCCGGTCAATGGAAAACATCTGCGTCCTGCAAAGCTATTATACCTTGCGATCAGCACCAACCGATCCGATCCATGTTTCCGATCTGCCGGCTGCTATGCAGGCATTGCTTCGGGAGCAGATTCTTCCGGTATCGGACTTTTCTCAGCAGTCTGTGATTCGGGTGGAGCATGGGAATGCCGGAAATGAGGGATTGGGTGCATGACAAAGCGGAAAAAGCAGCGGTACGAAACAGTTCATGATGAAAACCTGTTGGCTGCAAAGCTCCAGGGTGCTGCTGCATTGCTGATCTTCCTGTTCTACACCGTCAGGGGCGTGTTTATGGGGGACACCCTTGCCGACGGCTTCAAACAATCCTGGCTGTCCGGCTTTGGGATCGTGCTGCTCCTGTTTGTATTGATTATTGCCATGCTGTTTTTTCTTGATTGGCTGTGGTATGCCTGTATCAGAAGGATCGTGCTTTCCAAAGGCACGATGCACAGGGGGATCCTTGCCGCAGAAACAGAAAAGAGATATACGAAACGGGGTCTATACTGGCAATACACCGTGCGGATCGAGGATGGATCGCTGTACCGGAGCACAGCCTATACGCAGCGGATCTTGACAAGGAAATGTACGGTCTGTGTGCTTGGCTCCCGGTGCATCATAACCAGTTTTGAACCCTGGTAGCCTGACCGTCGAAAAATGCGGAGGATCCGGACGTTTTTTCATACTGCATGCAATAATTTCTCCTTCTTCCGGTATACTGTTTATAGCAGGAATCCTGCCGGAAATCTTGACATTTCGGCAGAAGTATAATAAAATAGAACATATATGAGGTGCAGTATGGAAGAACAAAAGAACAAGCGTGGGAAGGTCGGTCTGGCGGCATTTTTGCTGGCGGATGTGCTGCTGATCGGCGCAGCGGCCTATATGATCGTCATGCGGCAGCAGGATATACCTGCCGGGGTATCCCTCAGCAGTACGGCTGCGGCGACAACGGAGACTTGGATGGCAGAGACTGAGGCTGCTTCCACAGAGCCGGAGGAATCGGTTCCATTGGAATTGACGGACGAAATCGACAGCCGGTTTGCTTATGTGTGGAATGTGACAGAGGATCGGGTTCTGGCGGAAAAGAACGGGCAGGAAAGAATGTATCCCGCATCCATGACCAAGCTGATGACCCTGCTGCTGGCATGCGAGTCCGGAATAGCGATGGATACCCCCTATGTGTTTGATAAGGACATGCTGGATCCCCTGATTGCGCAGGGAGCATCCCGGGTGGGCTTTGAACCGGAGGAAACGGTGACCTTTGCGGATCTGCTGTATGGCTCGATCCTGTCCTCCGGTGGAGATGCAACAGCGGCACTGGCAGAAGTGGTGGACGGGGACGAAGCATCCTTTGCAAAGCATATGAACCGCAGGGCACAGGATCTGGGTATGTTTGATACCCATTTTGTAAATGCCAGCGGTCTGCATGATGACGAGCATTACAGCACTGCCCGGGACATTGCTCTGTTGCTGGAGAAAACGCTGGAGAATGCAACCTGCCGGGAGATCCTGTCCACCTCTGTATATACAACTTCCCGGAATTCTGTGCATCCCAACGGTATGGAGATCCGAAGCGTGGTGGAGCTGCGGATGCAGGATTATCAACCGGAGCAAGTGAAATTCCAGGGCGGCAAAACCGGGTTCACCGATCAGGCAGGCTACTGTCTGGCATCCTTTGCAGAGCAGGGAAGCGACACATACATTGTGGTGGTGGCCGGAGGCGAGGAAAAGAATGCACCCACACAGGATACCCAGAAGCTTTATGATCTGCTGTGCGGCACTTCGGAGCAAAACCCGGAGCAGGATTGACCCGGACAAGCAGACCGGACAGAGAGAATCGGATCCCCGGGACACGGAACAGAAGGAACCAGGAACAAAGCATATCATGATGAATGAGTGGATGAGAAAAAGCTATGAACAGACATTTTGATTTCGGACGACTGGCAGTCGCACTGGCTCTGATTATTTTATTGATTTTTGGCGTGGATTTTATAAGACGCTCCCTGTTGCAGCTGTTTCACAAGCAGCCGGATATCCAACTGGAAGGAAACAACAGTTCCTTTTCGGATCCGGTGGATTCGGTGACGGATCCGGTTCAGACAGGAGATGCCACAGAGCCTGCCGGTACGGACGACAGTTCCTCCGCAGGCAGCTATGATACAGAACGATACACCACGGTCAGCAAGCCCTATACAGAAGTGGGTGCCGGACCGCTGATCCTAGTGAATCAGGAGCATCCCTACACTGGCTCCGGCAGTGATCTGTCCTCCTTCAGCGGCACGAAGAACGACAGCTTCCGGCTGAAAAACTTTGGTTTGATGGTAAACAGCGATCTGTTGACACCGCTGAACGATATGTTTGCCGCATTCAGCCAGGCCACCGGACTGAAAAATGTCATGCTGTATTCGACCCATGAAAACTATGCCGGCGGCATGTATGATACGGATATTCCGGAGCGAAAGACCGGCTATTGCGTGGATATGTCCCTGCTGAAGGATGACGGCATCGGCAGGTTCACCGGCACGGACAAGTATAGCTGGATCGTTTCCAACTGTGCCCAGTATGGCTTTGTACAGCGTTATCCTGCTGACAAGAAATCCAAAACCGGAGTGGAGGAGAATACCTGGCATTACCGCTTTGTGGGTGCTCCGCATGCTGCCTTGATGAAGCAGAATAACCTTTGCCTGGAGGAATACCTGGAATGGATCCGGGATTATACCCCCTCCGGCAATCCGGCGGCGATTACAGTGAACGGAACCTATTATGAGGTTTATTATGTACCGGCGGTGCAGGGCAATACCACAGAGGTGCCTGTGCCGAAAAGCGACTCCTACACCGTTTCCGGGGATAATATTGGCGGCTTTGTGGTAACGGTACAGGCGACCATAGGCGGTTCCGGGAACTGATTCCGGAAGGAGAACAATATGGAGATCAAAGAGAACAAAAGAAAGATACACAAACGCATCCGGGCGGCAGTGATTGCCACAGCCATTCTTGTCGGTTTATTTGCCGGCACACGCTGGTTCTTGAAGCGTACCGGCGTAACGTATCCCAAGGGGGTGTATCAGCCCATTGCCCTGTGCCAGGAAGCATACACCGGCACGGACACGAATCCGGACCCCTTCATTGACAGCAGCGGCAACTGCGTTCGCACCCGGATTCTGCCTCCGGATGGATTTAACCGGTTGGATGCCAAGGAGGATGGATTTCTGGATTTTCTGCGCAGGATCCGGTTGAAGCCTGCTGGCACACCGGTGAAAGCGTACAACGGGGAAACCATCACGGATGGGAATGAGACTGTATATGATTTTGATCTGGGCGGCGGAGACCTGCAGCAATGTGCAGACAGCGTGATCCGGGTCATCAGCGAGTACTACTACCAGACCGGTCAGGAGCAGAAGATCAGTTTTCATCTGACCAACGGGCTGGAGGTAAAATATACGGACTGGCGGGCAGGGAACCGGCTTGTGGCGTTCGGAAACTATGCCTCTATGTGGAAGCTGTCAGCGGATACCAACAATTATGACAGCTTCCGTGCCTATCTGCATGCAGTCATGCGCTACGCAGGCACCAAGTCATTGGACGGAGAATGCAGTGCGATCCAGCTGGATAAGCTCCAACCGGGGGATCTGCTTTTGAATGGCGGCACTCCCGGTCATGTGGTCATGGTGGTGGACGTGGCGGAGAATTCGGAGGGGGAGTGCTGCTATCTGCTGGCAGGGGGCGCAATGCCTGCTCAGGATTTTCACATTGTGGGGAACCCCAAGCGCCCGAAGGATCCCTGGTTTTACCGGAGTGATCTGGAGGGAGACAGCATCCAGGTGGACGGCTACACCTTCAGCGGCACATCCATCAAGCGCTGGAACAACGGCATTGTCTGAAGAAAGATGCAAATGGCTTGCTTTTTTCGCATATCTATTATATAATAAAGGCAACACCGGGGTATTGCCTGTTTCAAGGAGGCTGCTATGAAGTTTACGAAAATGCAGGGGATCGGCAACGATTACATATACGTCAACTGCTTTGAGGAGCAGGTTGTGAATCCGGAGCAGCTTTCTGTCCGGCTCAGCGACAGGCGCTTCGGCATTGGCGGAGACGGATTGATTCTCATTATGCCCTCCCAGATCGCAGACTTTAAAATGCGCATTTTCAATGCGGACGGCTCCGAAGCCATGATGTGCGGCAACGGTACACGCTGCATCGGCAAGTATGTGTATGAACACGGGCTGACCAACAAGACCCACATTACCCTGGAAACTAATTCCGGTATCAAGTACCTGGAACTGCACTGTACAGGGGATCAAGTGACCTCTGTGACGGTGGATATGGGTAAGGCGATCCTGACGCCCCGGGAGATTCCGGTGGAGAGCGATTCCCAGGAGCCGTTTGTGGCAAAGCCGGTGCAGGTGGGAGATCGGTTGGAGCGGCTGACCTGTGTGTCCGTGGGGAATCCCCATGCCGTTGTGTTCTGTGACCGGGTGGAGGATCTGGATCTGGAGAAGCTGGGGCCTCTGTTTGAGCATCACGCTATTTTCCCAGATCGGGTCAATACAGAATTTGTAAGGGTTATAGACGACCATACGCTGCAAATGCGGGTGTGGGAGCGGGGCAGTGGCGAGACGCTTGCCTGTGGAACGGGAGCATGTGCGACCACAGTGGCAGCAGTGCTGAACGGCTATTGCCCCCAGGGAGAGCCAATTCTTGTGAAGCTCCGGGGCGGCGACCTGACCATCACCTATCAGGCAGACGGTACGGTTATGATGACCGGGCCTGCGGAGGAAGTATTTCAAGGCGAAATCAATTTATAATAAAGGAGTACCAATATGGCAAAGGTAAATCAGAATTTTGACAATCTTGTTCCCAACTACCTGTTTGCGGAAATTGCAAAACGGGTCAATCGGTATGTAGCAGAGCATCCGGACAATCATCTGATCCGGCTTGGCATCGGGGATGTGACCTTGCCTCTGGCACCGGTTGTGGTTGAGGCTATGAAAAAAGGCTGCGATGAGCTGGGCTGCAAGGAGACCTTCAAGGGCTATCCGGATTATGAGGGCTATGAATTCCTGCGAGAGGCAATTTCCGGCTATTACAAGCGGTTCGGCGTGACGGTGGATCCGGATGAGATCATGGTCAACGATGGCGCCAAGAGCGATGCAGGCAATATGGGGGATATCTTCTCCAAGGACAACATTGTTCTGGTGACAGATCCGGTTTACCCGGTTTATGTGGACGCCAATATCATGAGCGGCAGAAAGATCATCTACGCAGACGCTACTCCGGAAAACGGATTCTGCGCCCTGCCGGATCCTTCCGTGCATGCAGATATGATCTACCTTTGCTCCCCCAATAACCCCACCGGTGCGGCATACACCACGGAGCAGCTGAAGGCCTGGGTGGACTATGCCAACGAAAATGACGCTGTTATCTTCTACGATGCAGCATATGAGGCTTTCATTACCCAGGATGATGTGCCCCGGAGCATTTTTGCCATTGAGGGGGCACGCACCTGTGCCATCGAAATGTGCAGCCTTTCCAAGACTGCCGGATTTACCGGTACACGCTGCGGCTACACGGTGATCCCCAAGGAGCTGGAACGGGACGGTAAGAATATCTATCAGCTGTGGTATCGACGGGAGGCAACCAAGTTCAACGGCGTGTCCTATCCGGTACAGTGTGCAGCGGCTGCTGTATTCTCGGAGCTTGGTTTGCATCAGATTAAGGAGAATCTGAGCTACTATCAGGAAAATGCCCGTGTGATCGCACAGACTCTGGACGAACTGCGGATTCCCTACACCGGCGGCATCAATTCCCCCTATATCTGGCTCCAGTGCCCCAACGGCATGGGCAGCTGGGAATTCTTTGACTGCCTCCTCCACGAGATCGAGGTAGTGGGTACTCCCGGCGAGGGCTTCGGCAAGAACGGCGCAGGCTGGTTCCGGCTCACCTCCTTCGGCGACAAGGACAAGACCATTGAGGCTATGGAGCGGCTCAAGCAGATGCTGAAAAAGTAAGACAACACGATTTCCGTGAATTGGGGATTGATTTTTCCGGTTTGCTGCGGTATACTGTGTATAGTTGATATACAAAGAAAGGATGCGAGGCTATGCTTCAAGCGATCGGTTCCAAAAAGGATCTGGAGCTGCTGCCGTTTTACGATATGATCTCTGATCTTCTGGAAAATGAAACGGTACAGAATCTGAAGCAATTTCGGCATCATGTACAGACAACCAGGTTTCAACACAGCTTGAATGTGGCATATTATAACTATATTTTCTGTAAGCGGTTTGGGTGGGATGCACGGTCGGCTGCCAGAGCAGGCATGCTTCACGACCTGTTCTTTTATAACCGAAAGGAATACATCCGCAAAAGCGGCGAGGCGTTTCATAACAAGCGCCACCCCCAGATGGCGTGCAGTGAGGCGTCTCAGTTGTTTACACTATCTACCAGAGAAAAGGACATCATTCTCAAGCATATGTGGCCTATGACCCCTACACGGGTGCCTCGCTATAAGGAGTCCATGGTGATCGTGCTGACAGACAAGTACTGCGCTCTGCTGGAGGTCACGATTCCCTTTTTCAGGAAAATATTTAGACATCGATCCGCAAAATCCGCATGATTTTTTGAAGGCAGCATAGCTGTTTGATGCATGCAAATACCGCCCATCGTCGGGCGGTATTTTTGTTACAAGACCCATTGGACAGGAGGAAGGCATGGCTTACAATGAGTTGATCAAAAACTTTAACCGAATCCGGGACTATATGCGGGAGTTCTATGTATACGGCTTTAAAAGCCGGGAGGAGTACAAGCGAAAAAGCGCCCGTTCCTATGACGATGAGCGCCGCCGGGTGGAAAGCTGGTTGGGGGACTATATGGGTTTCCGGCAGACACCGGAGGGGAAGAATGTGTTTTTATCCATTGACAGCCGTCTGTCCCGGCACAACCCATTGTATAAGGCATGGAAGGCACGGAGCTTTACGGATGGGGATATGACCCTGCATTTTATCCTGTTGGATTTGCTCCACGACCCGGAACAGGGCTTGTCCCTGGGAGAGATCACCCGGCGGATCGATCAGGACTATCTTTCCGGCTTTGAAATGCCCCGGGTGTTTGATGAATCCACTGTCCGCAAGAAGCTGAAGGAATATGCGGAGGCAGGCGTTTTGCATACCCAAAAGCAGGGCAGGGTCGTATTGTACTTCCGGACTCCGGATCCGGTTCCTGCATGCAGCGAGGCACTGGATTATTTCTCAGAGGTTTTGCCCTGTGGGGTCATCGGCTCCTACCTGCTGGAGGAACAGATGTCCCATCGGGATCTGTTTGCCTTCAAGCATCACTACATCACCCAGGCACTGGACAGCGAAATCCTGTATCAGCTGCTCTGTGCCATGCAGGAGCATCGGGAAGTGAGAATTGAAAATCTGAATCGGCACCGGGGACAGGCATCCCGGCTGCGGGTACTGCCACTGCGGATCCTTATCAGTGTGCAAAGCGGCAGGCAGTACCTGGCTGCCTATTGCCCCGGCATCAGGCGGATGCAAAGCTATCGGCTGGATTATATTCTGTCAGTTTGTCCCTTGGAACCGGCGGCGGATTTTGCACAGCGGCGGGTACAGCTGGAGACCATGCAGCAACATATGTGGGGGGTCAGTATGCAGGGTGCCAGCGCCCGGACGGAGCATATTTCCTTCACCCTGCGGTATGGGGATGGGGAGGCGTTTATTTTACAGCGACTGGAACGGGAAAAGCGATGCGGTACTGTGGAACGGTTGGACGATCACACCTGCCGGTTTTCTGCTGATGTGTATGACGCTTACGAGCTGGTGCCCTGGATCCGCACGTTCTTGTGCCGGATCATCCGGCTGGAATGCTCCAATCAACAGCTGGAGCATCAATTCCGGAGTGATCTTGCCCGAATGTACCGGATGTACGGATTGGAGGATGCAGATGCTGTTTCATGAGATCTACGGGGCGTATTATCGGACCATGGGTCGGATTCTGTCCGCTGCGGTCAGTCATCCCGTTACACAGGAGGAGATCCGCCGGATCATCCGAACCCATGCATTTGGAGAAAGTGCGCTTGCCATAGAATCAGCCATCCGGGAGGAACGGTGGCAGTTGCTGCACCCGGACGGCAGCACCCCATTGCAGCATGCACCGGAGCTGCCGCTGACAAGCCTGGAAAAGCGGTGGCTGAAGTCCCTGCTGCTGGATCCGAGAGCCAGGCTGTTTGAACTGGAGATCCCTGACCTTGAGGATGTGCAGCCCCTGTTCACCTCGGCGGATTACCGGATCTTTGACCGGTATGGGGATGGGGATCCCTATGAGGATGCAGGCTACATACAGCGGTTCCGTATGATCCTTGCCGCAGTGCGGGATCGTCAGCCCCTGTCTATTTGCATGCTGGACAGACGTGGAAACAGTATGCAGTGCAATGTGATGCCGGAGTATCTGGAATATTCTGAAAAAGACGATAAGTTCCGGCTGATGACCAGTGGCTGCCGG
>NZ_FR894911.1:33073-33418 GCF_000434255.1 Ruminococcus sp. CAG:379
GACCATTGTGAATCTTGCCCGCATCATCCAGTGTGAGTTGCTGCACAAAAGCATACGCCGGAAGCCTGGTTGCCAGTCCTGTGCAGACCGGACGGTGGTGCTGGAGGTGCAGGACGGCAGAAATGCGCTGGAACGGGTGATGCTGCATTTTTCCCACTTTGAAAAGGAAGCGGAGCACATAGAGGGCAGACAGTATCGGATCCGGATCCGGTACCAGAAGGAGGATGAAACCGAACTGGTGATCCGGGTACTGTCCTTTGGACCTTTTGTCAGGGTCACGGAGCCGGACAGCTTTGCAGAACTGATCCGGGAACGACTCCGAAAGCAGATGGCGTGCAGATTATA
>NZ_FR894911.1:33500-86356 GCF_000434255.1 Ruminococcus sp. CAG:379
CGCAGCTTTTTTTCCGTGATTTCCTCCCGGCAGTATGCTATACTGTCTACAGACGAAAAGGAGGAATCAATCATGCTATTGACGATTACATATACCGGGCAAAATGCCAGGGATCTGGGATATCTGTTGTATAAGCATCCGGATCGGACACAACAATTTACCCTGTCCTTTGGGAAAGTCTATGTATTTTATCCGGAGGCGTCCGATGACCGGACAACGGCGGCACTGCTGCTGGATATAGATCCCATTGACCTTGCCCGTGGAAAGGCAGGCTCAATGGAGGGCGGACTCTTTGACTATGTGAACGACCGTCCCTATGTGTCCTCATCCTTTCTGAGTACCGCTATTGCCCGGGTGTTCGGCTCCGCCATCCATGGGGTCTGCGACAAAAAACCGGAATTGGTACAGCAAAGACTGGCACTCAGTGCCTGGATTCATATGTTGCCCTGTCGGGGTGGAGAGACGCTTGCACGGGAACTGTTTGAGCCACTGGGCTATCAGGTAATGACCAAAAGCTATCTGCTGGATGAGCAGTTTCCGCAGTGGGGCATGAGCAGCTATCTGGATCTGGAGATCACCGGGCAGGTAACGTTGTCCCGGCTGCTGAATCATCTGTATGTACTGATTCCGGTGTTTGACCGGCAGAAGCATTACTTTGTGGGAGAGGATGAGATCAGTAAGCTATTGGCGCATGGCAAAGGCTGGCTGGAAACTCACCCGGCACGGGAGAAGATTACAAGCCGGTATTTCAGTATGCACAAAAGCTATGCCCGGCAGGCCATGAGCCTGCTGGAGGAGCATCCTACGGTGGATGCTGAAGAATCAGAGCCGGAGCAGATGCCCTGTGTGTCCCTGAATACAAAGCGGCTGGAGGCGGTGCGCAAGGCAGTGCTGGAAAGCGGGGCAGCCACCGTATTGGATCTGGGCTGCGGAGAGTGTAAGCTGACAAAGCTTTTGCTGGAGGAGTCCCAGATTAGGCGGATCACCGCTGCGGATGTGTCCATACAGGCACTGGAACGTGGCAAGTCCCGGCTGCGGCTGGAACGGATGCCACAGGCAAAGCGGGAGAAGCTGACTCTGATGCACGGATCGGCGGTGTACCGGGATCCCCGGTTTTCCGGCTTTGATGCTGCCTGTGTGGTGGAGCTGCTGGAGCATCTGGATCCGTTCCGGATCCCGGCGTTTGAACAGGTACTGTTTGCGCATGCAGCTCCGGGCACAGTGATCCTCACCACACCCAACCGGGAGTATAATGTAAAGTATCCGGCACTGAAGACTGGCGCGCTTCGGCATGGGGATCATCGCTTTGAGTGGACTCGACAGGAGTTTGCAGACTGGGCGGCGCATGTCTGTCGCAGTTATGGATATCAAGTGGTGTGCAGCGGCATCGGGGAGGAAGATCCCCAGGTGGGAGCACCGACACAGATGGGAGTGTTTACAAAATGCGTATAGAGATACCAGAGTTTTCCCTGGTTGCCCTGGTGGGCGCCACCTCCAGCGGAAAGAGTACCTTTGCGGCAAAGCATTTTCTGCCCACGGAGGTACTGTCCTCGGACGTATGCCGGGGAATCGTGTCCGATGACTGCAACGATCAGTCTGCAACGGAGGATGCCTTTGATCTATTGTATTATGCAGCACAGAAGCGGTTGAGCCGGATGAAAACCACTGTAATCGATGCCACCAATGTGCAGCAGTTTGCCCGGAAACGGATTTTGTCCCTTGCCAGGGAACAGCATGTTCACAGCGTTGCCATTGTGTTGAATCTGCCGGAAAAGACCCTGCTGGAGCGGAATGCCGCAGATCCCGGCAGGGGATATCCAGAGCGTGTGATCCGGCAGCATGTGCAGCAGCTGCGCAAAAGCATCCGCTCTTTGAAAAAAGAGGGCTTCCGGTTCGTGTATGTGCTGGATTCCCAGGAAGCCATCGACCAGGCGGAGGTCATCCGCACCAAGCTGTGGAACAACAAGAAGGAACTGCATGGTCCTTTTGATATCATCGGAGATGTACATGGCTGTCTGGCAGAGCTGAAACTCCTTCTGGATCAGCTGGGCTATGTGCCGGATCCAGATGGTATATATGTGCATCCCCAGGGCAGAATGGCTGCCTTTCTGGGGGATCTGTGTGACCGGGGGGCGGAAAATACAGGAGTTCTGCGGCTGGTGATGGGCATGGTATCCAAAGGAACAGCCCTGGCGGTACCCGGGAATCATGACGTCAAATTACTCAAATATTTACAGGGCGGTCGGGTGCAGCTGACCCACGGACTGGAGATCACAGCAGCCCAGCTGGATGGGGAAAGCGATGCCTTCCGCAGTCAGGTGCAGCAGTTCCTGGAGGGACTGGTGAGCCACTATGTGCTGGATGGTGGAAAACTGGTGATCGCCCATGCCGGCATCAAGGAGAAGTATATCGGCAGAGGCTCCGGCAGGATCCGGGATTTCTGCCTGTACGGAGATGTGAACGGAGAAACCGATGCATACGGACTGCCCGTCCGGGGAAACTGGGCGGTGGATTACCGGGGCAAGGCACTTGTAGTGTACGGGCATGTGCCCGGGGAGCAGGTGCGCTGGGAAAATCATACCTGTTGTATTGACACGGGCTGTGTATTCGGCGGCATGCTGACAGCGCTTCGGTATCCGGAGCAGGAAACCATTTCTGTACCTGCATTGCAGCAGTATGCAAAGCCTCTGAGAGCTTTACAGCCGGAGCCGGTGGAGCCGGGAACGGATACGCTTATGGTGCAGGATGTGCAGGGGCGTATGCAGTTGACCACCGGGTTGATCCCTTCCATCGTGATCGGTGAAGCACAGGCGGCAGCAGCCCTGGAGGCCATGAGCCGGTATGCGGCGGATCCCAAGTGGCTGATTTATCTGCCGCCCACCATGTCCCCCTGCAAGACCAGTCAGTTGCCGGAGTATCTGGAGCATCCCTTGGAGGCGTTTTCCTATTACCGGGAGCATGGCATCCGGCAGGTCATCTGTGAGAAAAAGCACATGGGTTCCCGGGCGGTAATCGTGCTGTGCCGGAACGCAGAAACTGCATCCAGCCGTTTTGGCGTGGAGGATGGTACCAGAGGCATTATCTATACCCGTACCGGCAGGCGCTTTTTTGAGAATGTACAAATGGAGCAGGCGGTACTGGATCGGTTGGATGCTGTGCTGATGAAAACCGGTTTCTGGATGGATTTTGCAACGGATTGGGTATGCCTGGACACAGAGCTGATGCCCTGGTCAGAGAAGGCCCAGACTCTGCTGCAGCGGCAGTATGCACCGGTAGGGGTTGCGGGGCGGAATGGTCTGGCAGCAGCAGTGGATGCTTTGGAGCAGACCTGCTGCCGACAGAATCATGCCTTTCGTGTGGATTCGCAGACCTCCGGACAGAATGCAGACCCACGGGCATTGCTGGAGCAGTACCGGGAAAAGCAGGATGCGCTGTGTCGGTATACGACGGCATACCGGGAGTACTGCTGGCAGGTGAACAGCGTGGAGGATCTGAAAATCGCACCCTTTCATTTGCTTGCCTGTGAAGGGCATGTGTTCTCGGATCGAACCAATTTGTGGCATATGGAAACTTTGAAGCAATACTGTACCGGGGTGGATCCGATTTTCATTGCAACGGATTATTTGCAGGTGGATACGGAGGACCCGGACAGCATCCAGGCCGGAGTGGATTGGTGGGTGGCATTGACCGGCAGCGGAGGAGAAGGCATGGTGGTGAAGCCGGAGCCATTTACGGCTATGCAGGAGCACACGCTGCTGCAGCCGGCGGTGAAATGCCGGGGCGCAGAGTACCTGCGTATCATTTATGGACCGGAGTACCGGACACCCGCCCACCTGGAGCGGCTGAAAAAGCGATCACTGAGCCGAAAGCGGAGCCTTGCACTGCGGGAGTTTGCCCTGGGCATGGAATCTTTGAACCGATTTGTGGCGAAGGAGCCTTTGCATCAGGTGCATGCCTGTGTATTCGGCGTGCTGGCGCTGGAGAGTGAGCCGGTGGATCCAAGACTATAATTGCTAATCAGAAACAAAGCCGCTTCCCACATGGGAGGCGGCTTTTCTGCACAGTTTTCATGGTGTGTCATACACTGGAATAGTGCCGGGCGTATCCGGCAGAATTGAGAGGAGTGAAGGCTGTGCAGAATTTTTCATACACAACCCTGGCATTGTTTGCGACCCTGTTTACCTGGTCATTGACTGCTCTGGGTGCTGTCAGCGTTGTGTTTTTCAAGAATGTAAATAAAAACTGGATGGACGGCATGCTTGGCTTTGCAGGGGGCGTTATGATCGCTGCATCCTTCTGGTCCTTGCTTTCCCCGGCCATTGATATGGCGGAGAGCCTGGAGATGACCCCTTGGCTTGTGGCATTGGCAGGGTTTCTAGGAGGCGGCTTGCTGCTGTTTGGGGGAGATAAGCTGTACAGCAGGCTGGAGCGTTCTCCCAAGCTGTCCGGCAAGCTTAATCGTTCTAGCAAGTGGAAACGCTGTCTGATGCTGGTGTTTTCCATTACCCTGCACAACATTCCGGAGGGGCTAGCAGTGGGGGTTGCCTTCGGTTCCCTGACCTATGATCTGGAGGGGGCAACCATTCTCACTGCCTTCATGCTGGCACTGGGCATCGGCATTCAGAACCTGCCGGAGGGCATGGCAGTCAGCGTTCCCCTGCGCCGGGAGGGCTTGTCCCGGGGTAAGGCGTTTTTCCTTGGTCAGCTCAGCGGTATCGTGGAGCCCATTTCCGGCGTGCTGGGCGCATTGCTGGTGCTGAAGGTGCGCATGGCGCTGCCCTTTCTGCTGGCATTCGCTGCGGGGGCTATGATCTATGTGGTGGTGGAAGAACTGATCCCGGAGAGCCAGACCAATGAAAACAAAAACTACATGGCGCTTGCTACTATGGTGGGCTTTTCCTGCATGATGGTGCTGGATGTGGCGCTGGGTTAAGGCGTGCCTTAAACGTCTCCCTTGATCTGGTTCAACGCCCCCTTTTCCAGCCGGGATACCTGCGCCTGAGAAATGCCGATCTCCTGGGCGACCTCCACCTGGGTCTTGCCCTGAAAGAAACGCAGATACAGGATCCGCTTTTCCCTGGGCTGTAATGCCTTGATGGCATCCCGCAGTGCGATTTCATCCAGCCAGCTGTCCACGCTGTTCTGATCGCTGATCTGATCCAGTACATACAGCGTGTCTCCGGCATCTGAGTAAACCGGCTCGTACAGCGAAACCGGATCCGTTACGCTTTCCAGTGCCAGTACCACATCACTGCGCTTGGCGTCAATGCGCTTTGCGATTTCATCCATGGTGGGCTCCTTCTGCTGCTCGGCAGTCAGTTGTTCCTTGGCCTGCATGGCTTTGTATGCCAGATCCCGCAGAGAGCGGCTGACCTTAATGTGATTATAATCCCGCAGGAATCGGCGCAGCTCTCCGCTGATCATGGGTACGCAGTATGTGGAAAACCGCACCTCCTTGGACAGGTCAAAATTGTTGATGGCTTTGATCAGACCGATCACGCCGATCTGGAACAGATCATCAATATCTTCCCCTCTGCCGGCAAAGCGCTGGATCACGCTGAGCACCAGCCGCAGGTTGCCGTTGATCAGCTTGTCCCGTGCTTCCTTGCTGCCGGTGCGCTGGATCTCCCGCAGCAGTTCGATTTTTTCGCTTTCCTTGAGTACTGTCAGCTTCGAGGTGTTGATTCCGGAGATGATAACCTTCTGATACGCCATGCCGAACCCTCCGTTTTCTTTCTTTGGGCAGTATCCTGCGCGCATTGCAGGATACTGCACGGTCTTAGTATGGCTCTGTCGTATCCTTCATAAACGGATATGCGCAGGAGAAACCACAAGAAAAATCTTCCTCGTTGACATCCTGCGGCGGACATGCTATAATGGCGACAAAGGAGATGAGATTATGGTGCGGGAGGCAAAACAGGAGGATCTGCAGGGGCTGCTGCAATTGTACCTGTGTCTGCATGAAACCGCAGTACCGGAGGAATCGGAACGACTGCATGCAGTCTGGCAGCAGATCCTGGGGGATCCTATGCATCATGTGCTGGTGTATGATGCGGAGGACAGAATCGTGTCCTCCTGCGTCTGTCTGATCGTGCCGAATCTCACCCGGGGACTGCGCCCCTATGGGTTGATCGAAAATGTGGTGACGCTGGATGGATTCCGGGGCAGGGGATACGCTTCCGCCTGCCTTGCATATGCAAGGGAAATTGCCATCGAGAACCATTGCTATAAGCTCATGCTGATGACCGGCTCCAAGCAGGAGCGTACCCTGGAGTTCTATCGGCGTGCCGGTTATAACGCAGCGGATAAGACCGGCTTTGTGCAGTGGCTCTGATGGAGGATTCATCTGGATTTTTCATGAAAAGTGCTTTACTTTTCATCCGACGTATGCTATAATTACTTTGTTTGTTGCTTATCACGTCGATTTAGGAGGAATCGGAGATATGGATGAAAAAAAAGATATTAACGTTACACTTCAAATGGAACAGGAAGGAAAATCCGAGGTTGTAATATCCGTGTTCAGTATCTGGAGAGGACTCAAGCGGTTCTTTATTCTTTGGATTGCCGCTGCCATTCTGTTGGGCATCTTCTCTATTCTGTTCAGCGCACTGTTTGCTTCTGACCAGAATAAGCGCACCTCTGCTTTGGTGAGCTTTACCTATAAGGGCATCGAACAGGGCAAGGATCCTGCTGGAAAGGATTTTAATGTAAAGGATAGTCTCTGCAATCCGGAGGTGATCCAGAATGCCCTGACCCAGCTTGGTCGCCCGACTGATGAGCTGGAGTCCGTTCGTGCCGGTCTGAGCGTAAATGGTATCATTCCATCAGATGCGATGGATCGGATCATCACCTACCAGAATGTGTACCAAAATGCAACCAATGGTGCACTGGCTGCTGCACAGGCTATGCTGGATGTATCCTATTATTCCACACAGTACCAGGTTATTTTTGACTATAGCGATACCAGCTACAGCAGTGATGAGGCTGTACAGGTTCTGAATCAGATGCTGGATTGCTACCGGAGCTATTTCTTTGAGGTTTACGGCTACAACAAGGCGCTGGGCAGCGCCATTGCAGCAATTGATTACAGCACATACGACTATGCAGAAGCAGTAGATGTGTTCAGCACCACACTGACTACGCTGGCAGATTATCTGGATCAGCTGGCTGAGGAGGATACCACCCGGTTCCGTTCCAACAAGACCGGCTACACCTTTGCTGACCTGTCTTCTGCCGTGGAGACCATTGAAAGCATGGATTTGGATCTGATCTCCTCCTACATTACAGTCAACAATGTAACCAAGGATCGGCAGGCGCTGATGACCTATTATCAGTACCGGGTGGATTCACTCAGGCGGAAGAGAAACATTTCCCAGGAGCGGTTGGATACCATTACAGAATCCATCGACAAGTACGAAAAGGACAGCATTCTGATTTTCGGCAATGGCACGGACAATGTAAACACCACTTATACCCAAGCATCTGAGCAGTATGACAAGCTGATCAGCCAGAAGATCTCCGCACAGAAGGAAGTGTCCACTGCTACACAGCAGATCGACTTCTTTGAAACTCGGATTGAAGCGCTGGAGGATCGTTCAGCTGCATCCAGGGAAAAGATGGAGCGGGTTGAAAAGGATCTGGCTGACCTGAACGAAAAGGTCAATAAGCTGCTGGATGATGTCAATGCCACTTCGGATGAATACTACGAAAACGTTGCCTTTGGAAACGCTTATAACGTTCTGGTTCCTGCATCCAGTTCTGCTATGGGCTTTATCCGGAGTCTGATCAACGGGGCTATGAAGCCGGCGGTCATTCTGGAGGCTGTGGCATTGCTGGTATACCTGTGTGCAGCGTTTATATACGGTCTGCGCCTGGAGAAGGGCAAACTGCCGGAAGCGGAGACAAAGCCTGAGGAAAAGTCCACTGAGAAGCAGACAGAGAAAAAGGCAAAATCCTAGGCGCATTTGGATTGAGGAAGGATCAGCTCTGATGGGCAGATCCTTCTTTTTATGCCGGCTGTTGCGATAAACCTGCAAAAATCAGCAAGTTTATATTGCTTTTTTCTGCTGTGTGCGTTATAATAAAACAATAGGCATGTTCAACGAAAAATTGAAAGGAATGTTTCACATGAAAAAGACAACTGCACTTCTGACTGCCGGCATGCTGCTGGTACTTTCCCTGACAGGCTGCGGTGTGCCTGCGAACACGGTGTTTAAGGCTGAGGATCTGGAGGGCAAGACCATTGGCGCACAGTTGGGTACCACTGGTTATACCTTTGCAGAAACTGAGGTCAAGGATGCCAAGGTTGAGCCTTACAACAAGGGCGCTGATGCGGTGCAGGCACTGAAGCAGGGCAAGGTGGATGCAGTCCTCATTGACAGCGAGCCGGCGAAGATCTTCGTAGAAAAGAATGATACCCTGCGGATCCTGGACGATCCATTTGTCCAGGAGGATTACGCAATCGCATACAAGAAGGGCAACGATGAACTGGGCAAGAAGCTGGATGATGCACTGACCAAGCTCAAGAATGACGGCACTTTGGACGAAATCGTGAAGCACTGGATCGGCGATGAGGCTGACCGTGTTTCTTACACACCGGACTCCAGCGTTTCCCGGGACAACGGTACTTTGAAGATGGCTACCAACGCTGAGTTTGCGCCCTATGAAAGCATGAGCGGCGACAAGGTAGTAGGCATTGATCCGGATATTATGCAGGCTGTCTGCGATGAGCTGGGCATGACTCTGGAGATCGAGAACATGGACTTTGATGCGGTGCTCGCTGCTGTAGAATCCGGTAAAGCTGACGTAGGCGTGGCTGGTCTTTCTGTAACACCGGATCGGGAAAAGAGCGTATCCTTTACACAGGGCTATGCAACCTCCACACAGGTTATTATCGTTCGCAAGGACTAATAAAACGCAGGGAGTAAGGCGGCATGCATATTTTTGGAGATTTACCGGATGCCCTGTCGAATACCTTCTTAAAGGATGATCGATGGAAGTATCTGACTGATGGCTTGTCCACTACGCTGATCGTCACGTTTTTTGCCGTGATCCTTGGCATGGTTCTGGGATTTCTGATTGCCATTGTCCGTGCCACCCACGACAAAAACGGGAAGCTGGGCGTATTGAATTTTTTTGCAAAGGTGTATTTAACGGTGATTCGGGGCACGCCGGTTGTGGTGCAGCTGCTGATCCTGTATTTCATTATTTTTGCAACGGTCAACATTGACAAAACTCTGGTGGCGATCCTTGCATTTGGACTGAATTCTGCCGCCTATGTGGCGGAGATCGTCCGCTCCGGCATTATGTCCATTGACAACGGACAGTTTGAAGCCGGCGCAAGCCTGGGCTTGAATTATTCCAAAACCATGCTCTGCATCATCCTGCCCCAGGCGTTTAAGAACATTCTGCCGGCGCTTGCCAACGAGTGTATCGTATTGCTGAAAGAGACCTCCGTTGCCGGATATATTGCTCTGGTGGATCTGACCAAGGGCGGAGATATTATCCGCAGTCAGACCTATGAGGCGTTCCTGCCCTTGATCGCCGTGGCAATTATCTACCTGGTAATGGTTATGTTTCTGAGCGCTATGGTATCCAAGCTGGAAAGGAGGCTGGCAAAGAGTGATCGAGGTTAAGAATCTGGAAAAATCCTTTGGAGATTTGCATATCCTCAAGGGCATTACCACCACCATTGAAAAAGGTGAAAAAGTTGTCATCATCGGTCCCTCTGGATCCGGTAAAAGTACATTTTTACGCTGCTTGAACCGGTTGGAGCAGCCTACCTCCGGACAGATTCTCTTTGAGGGACAGGATCTGACTGCCATGTCTGATAAGCAGCTTTATGTGGTCCGGGAAAAAATGGGCATGGTGTTTCAGCACTTCCATTTGTTTCCTCATCTGACCATCCAGAAGAATATTACGCTTGCGCCGGTCAAGCTCAAGCTTATGACCCAGATCGAGGCAGACGAGAAGGCATCCATGCTGCTGAAAAAGGTGGGGCTTTCTGATAAAGCAAAGCAGTATCCGGGGCAGCTTTCCGGCGGTCAGAAGCAGCGGATCGCCATCGCCCGTGCTCTTGCTATGAACCCGGACGTGATGCTTTTTGATGAGCCAACCTCTGCTCTGGATCCGGAGATGGTTGGCGAGGTTCTGGCGCTGATGCGGGAGCTTGCGGAGGATGGCATGACCATGGTGGTCGTGACCCACGAAATGGGCTTTGCCCGGGAGGTTGCCTCCCGTGTTATGTTCATGGACGGGGGGAAGATCATGGAGGAAAATACACCTCAGATATTCTTTGATCATCCGGAGAATCCAAGACTCCGGGAGTTTCTGTCCAAGGTTTTATAAGTTATGCATAAATGGCTATGAATCTATGCAGATCATAGCCATATTTTTATACAAGAATCTGCGTTTTGTCCACCATTTCGCTGTTTTGTGGGTTTACAAACATTCATAAATTGTTTACAATAGATACACATATAAGTTGAGGGGGAGTATATCTATGTCAATGCAACAGAAACTGAAGGCATCATTGTCAGTTCTGCTGGCGGCAACTATGCTGACATCGGCTCTGGCGGTCATGCCTGAAACAGAACCAAGCGTTTATGCGGCGGATACCGTTGTGGTGAACACCGGCAAGGAGTATCAGACCATTGACGGTTTTGGCGGCATGAATCATCCGGAGTGGACTGGCAGTGACTTGACCGATGCACAGCGTCAGAAGGCATTCGGCAATGGGAAAGACGAGCTGGGTTTTACGATCCTGCGTATTTTCGTAAACCCGGACAGCAATCAGTGGAACAAGGCAGCACCCACTGCGAAGTTCGCTTCTCAGCATGGTGTCAAGGTTTTTGCGTCACCCTGGGAGCCGCCTTCCAACCTGGCGGAATCCGACAGCAATGGGGGCAAGCTGCATTTGCCCAAGTCCAACTATACCGCCTATGCCCAGCATCTGAACAACTTCGGCAACTATATGAAGAACCAGGGCGTGGATCTGTATGCGATCTCCGTTCAGAATGAGCCGGATTACGCATCCGAGTGGACCAGATGGTCAACGGACGAAACCACGGACTTCCTGGCAAACTATGCGGACAAGATCACCAGCACCAGAGTCATGTCTCCGGAGTCCTTTCAGTATGCGCCTGAGACCGCATCCTGGGTCAAAGACGGAGGCAAGAAGTACTATACCAAGATCTTGAACAACCAGAAAGCATTTGCAAACTGTGATCTGTTCGGAACTCATTTCTATGGCACCCAGAGAGCCTGGATGGATTTCCCGGCACTGGAGAGCTGCGGGAAGCCTATCTGGATGACAGAGGTTTATGTACCCAACAGTTCTTCCGATGCAGATACCTGGCCGGAGGCGCTGGATGTGGCTGAGAATATCCACAACGGCATGACTGTGGGCAATATGAGTGCGTATGTTTGGTGGTATATCCGCCGCTCTTATGGCCCTATGAAGGAAAATGGAAACATTTCTAAGCGGGGCTATATGATGGCACAGTATTCTAAGTTTGTCCGTCCCGGGGATGTGCGGATTGACGCAACCGAGCAGCCTACCCAGAACGTATTTGTCTCTGCATACAAGAACGATGCGGATCAGGTTACCATCGTTGCAGTAAATAAGACAACCAGCGAATACAACCAGAGTTTCTCCATGGGCTCCGGTGAAAGCATCTCCGGCGTTACCCGGTACCGCAGTTCCGGTTCTGAGAATCTGGCAAAGAGCGAGATCAGCTTTAACGGCACAGGTTTTGCGGCGCAGCTGCCTGCACAGAGTGTGTCCACCTTTGTTGTAGACCTGGGCTCTGCAAATACGGATCCGGATGAAAACGGCTGGTACTTCCATGATGAATTTGAAGCGGACACCTGCTCCTGGGAGGGAAGAGGCGCTGCCGGCGTTATGACCAGCGGCAGAACCAACTATGCTGGCAAGGAAGCCCTGTTGGTACAGGACAGAACCGCTGCATGGAACGGTGCGACCAAGGCATTGAACGCTAAAGCATTTGTTCCCGGCAAGGAGTATAGCTTCAGCGCCAATGTGTCCTACTTTGACGGAGATCTGACGGATACATTTTACTTAAAACTCCAGTATACAGATGCCAACGGAGATACCCAGTATGACAGTATTGCAACGGCAAAAGGTGTACAGGGCAAGTGGGTACAGCTTGCCAACACCAATTACACCATTCCAGCAGGCGCAAAGGATATGCAGATCTATGTGGAAACAGCAGATACCACTAACAATTTCTACATTGATGAAGCTATTGGAGCTGTTGCAGGCACGGTGATTCCTGGTGCAGGCGCAATCGATGTGCCGGAGACATTGATCCCCGGTGATATAAACCTGGATGGAGTCATTGACGGCTTTGATCTGGCTGCTGCAAAGCGTGGTTTGGCAGCAGGCGGATTTGACAATGTATTCTCCGCAAAGGTGGCTGACGTAAACAAGAGCACAGTATTCGATGCAGAGGATGTTCAGGAGCTTTCTTCCTTTCTGCTGAAAAAGACCACTGCTTTTACTGACCAGACTCCGCCGGAGCCGGAAAAGAAGGCATACACCATGCAGGAATATACGGATATGATTTCTAAAATGGTTGTAGAAAAAGAGCCGGATGCATCCCACAATGAACAAGCTGGCGTACAGTATGGTACAGTAAAATCCGGCAGCTATTATTCCACAACTTGCAAGCGCAACAAGCCTTACAACATTTTGTTGCCTGCAAATTATTCCTCCAGCAAGAAGTATCCGGTGCTGTATTGCATGCACGGTTACTGGGAGAATCAGGACAGAATGATTATCAAGGGCAACGGTACCATGTATACCAGACAGATCATTGGAAACGCCATTGCAGCTGGTGATGCTGAGGATATGATTGTGGTGTTCCCCTACATTTACTCCAGCGCAACCCAGGATAGCTGCTCCGCTATGGATGATGCCAACAATGCGGCATACGACAACTTTATCAACGATCTGGTGGTGGATCTGATGCCCCACATTGAAAGCACCTACAGTGTGAAAACCGGTCGGGACAACACAGCCATTACCGGTTTCTCCATGGGCGGCAGAGAATCTCTGTTGATTGGTATGAAGCGCTCCGATCTGTTTGGCTATGTAGGCGCAATTTGCCCGGCTCCTGGTGTAACCGGCGCATTCAAGTGGAACAGTGACGAGGAAGCACCTCACCTGCTGTTTATTACCGCCGGCAGCAATGACACGGTGGTTTACTCCAACCCGGAGAACTATCATAACAACTTTACCAAAAACGGTGTACCCCACATCTGGCACTATGTGAACGGCGGATATCATGGGGATAACTCCATTCATGCGCATATGTACAATTTTGTAAGGGCCATTTTCAAGACCGAGTCTTGAGTAAGATTTCGTTCAGCATGCCCGTGGCAAGCAGTTTTCAGCTGCATGTAAAACCATAATAAAAGCAAATCGCACCACTTGAAATCGATCGAATGGATCGGTTTTGGGTGGTGCTTTGTGCATATGTTGTATTTTTTCTCAGAATTTTTCGCATTTTCTATTGCATTTTTCCTTGTGACGTGTTATAATACTGGAAAACGAACACATTATAGGAAGATAGAGTTGGATTTTACAAAAAAATAAAGCCTCCGAAGAGGCTTTATTTTTTCACACACTGTGAATTCGCCGTAGCGATACGTTCGCTGAAAGCTTATTTGAACTTGTAGTGCAGTTTAAGATGGTAATCTAACTCGAAAGCAAACGCACCAACCGGGCGATGTGTTTGAGAATAGTGTAGTTGAGAAATGTAAAAAAGCTTTGTCCGTTGAAAATATCCGAATAGCGGACAAGTAGCGGACAAACCCTATTTTCACTGTAAAAGAAAAACTCGGAAACAACGTATCTACGCTGTTTCCGAGAATGCATAATGGTGACCCGTACGGGAATTGAACCCATGATTCCGCCGTGAAAGGGCGGTGTCTTAACCTCTTGACCAACGGGCCATGGTAGCGGCAATTGGACTCGAACCAACGACACCCTGGGTATGAACCAAGTGCTCTAGCCACCTGAGCTATGCCGCCATTTTTACTATGCCGCACGTTCTTTGTAACTGCGACTATGTTATTATACTACACGATGCGTCAAAAGTCAACCCTTCTGTGCATACTTTCTTGAATTTATATAGTCTGTATGTTATTTTCAACATACAGACTATTATTATGCACGTAGCGCTTATAATTTTTAGATTTTTTTCAGATGCTTGTGATTTTTCAAAAAATAGTGTAAGCTTAAATGGAGAGGGGGTCTGTGTATGCACATGCGGCGTGTCAAGGGAATTTTGTCTCAGTCAAACGGGATGAATCTGTACCGGGGCTGTACCCACGGCTGTATTTACTGCGATGCCAGAAGTACCTGTTATCAGATGGATCACCCATTTGAGGACGTGGAGGTCAAGGAGAATGCGGTAGAACTGCTGGAAGATGCCTTGCGCAGAAAACGACATCGTTGTATGATCAGAACCGGCAGTATGTCGGATCCCTATATTCCCCTGGAGCAGCAGCTATGCCATATGCGCCGTTGCCTGGAGCTGATCCAGCGCTACGGCTTCGGTGTTACTTTTCAGACAAAGTCACCGGATTTTCTCCGGGATATTGACCTGATGGAGCAGATCAACCATGTTACAAAATGTGTGGTACAGATGACCATTACTACCTACGACGATGCCCTTTGCCGGATTCTGGAGCCATGTGTAGCCCCCACCAGTGCCAGACTGGCGGCGCTGCATGCATGTCGGAAACGGGGGATCCCCACAGTGGTGTGGCTGACGCCTTTGCTGCCCTACATCAATGATACGCCGGAGAATCTGCGCTCAATTTTGCGAGCCTGCCGGGATGCAGGGGTGTGGGGAATTCTTTCCTTTGGCATGGGTCTGACGTTACGGGAGGGGAACCGGGAATATTATTACCGGAAGCTGAATCAGCATTTTCCGGGTCTGAAGGAGCAGTATCAGCGTGTTTACGGCAACGTCTATGAGTTGCCCAGTCCCCATGCGGATGACTTGTATCGGATTTTCTGGGAGGATTGCCGCCGCTATGGAATCTGTACGGATCAGCAGCAGATCTTTGCATATCTGCATGCATTTGAAGACAAACAGGCAGGGGTGCAGCTGTCCTTGTTTTGAGGCTGCATGCTGTCTAAAGAAAGGAGAACTAGATGGGTAAAGTATTTTGGGAGGGCAGTGCGCTGCTGGCACCGGTGCCTCCCGCATTGGTGACCTGCGGTACTATGGAGGAACCAAATGTGCTGACTATTGCCTGGACGGGGATCATCTGCACCCGGCCGGCTATGACCTATATATCCGTCCGGCCAAGCCGGTATTCCTACGGACTGATCCGGCAGACTGGCGAGTTTGCCATCAATCTGACTCCCTCCAGATTGGTGAAGGCTGCGGATTTTTGCGGAGTACGCAGCGGTGCCCAGGCGGACAAGTTTGCGCAGTGCGGTCTGCATCCGCTGCCGGCACAGAGGATCTCTGCGCCCATTCTGGAGGAATGTCCGGTGGCGCTGGAGTGCCGGGTGACGGAAAGCCGTCTGCTGGGAACCCACGAGCTGTTTCTGGCAGAGATTCTGGGGGTGGACGTGGATGAACAATATCTGGATAGTAAGGGCGGGCTGAATTTGCAGCAGTGTGGTCTTGCGGCATATGCGCACGGAGAGTACTTTGCATTGGGCAGAAAACTGGGAGATTTCGGATTTTCCGTTCGGAAAAGGAAGCGGAGTTCGGATCAGATGAGCAAATAGACCGTAGGTTTTGACAAAAAACAAAAAAGCCCTTGCTTTTTTGTCCGTTTTGGGGTATTATATAATAGTATTTTTATGGGTGGGCTGTCTGCGTTCCGGCGCATCCAGCAGTAAGGAGGAATCGTGTGAAGAAGCTTTCGATCATCGTGCCCTGCTACAATGAGGAAGAGGTGCTTCCTCTATTTTACGCAGAGATCACGAGGGTGATGGACGAAATGAAGCGCACTTACGCCGAACTGACGTTTGAACTGCTGTTCATCGATGACGGCTCAAGGGACAAGACGCTGACGCAGTTGCGGGAGCTTGCCACCAAGGACCAGCGGGTACGGTACATATCCTTTTCCCGCAATTTCGGCAAGGAGGCCGGTATGTTTGCCGGTCTGGAGAATGCAACAGGGGACTTTGTTGTGGTGATGGATGCGGACTTGCAGCATCCGCCGTCCTTCCTGCCTGAGATGTACAGCTATGTACGGGACGGAGAATACGACTGCGCCACTACCCGACGGGTCAGCCGGAAGGGCGAATCCAAGGTGCGTTCCTGGTTCGCACGGAAATTCTACCGGATCATGAACAAGATCTCCCAGACAGAGATCGTGGACGGAGCGCAGGATTTCCGTTTTATGAGCCGACAGATGGTGGATGCCATTCTGTCCATGCGGGAGTACAATCGTTTCTCCAAGGGCATTTTCAGCTGGGTGGGCTTCAAGACCAAGTATATCGAGTACGAGAACGTAGAGCGTGCCGCCGGGACAACGGCGTGGTCGTTCTGGAGCTTGTTCCGGTATTCTCTGGAGGGCATTTTTGCCTTTTCCACAGCCCCCCTGGCGATCGCTTCGGTGCTGGGGCTTGTCAGCTGTGTGATCGCATTTCTGATGATGATCTGGATCATTATCAAGACTCTGGCGTTCGGAGAAGCTGTAGCAGGTTTCCCGTCCATCATGTGTGCGATCTTTCTGCTGGGCGGTTTGCAGCTGTTCTGCATTGGTGTGCTGGGGCAGTATTTGTCCAAGACCTACCTGGAAACCAAGCAGCGTCCTATTTACATCGTGCGTGAAACGGAGCAGATCTATCAGGAAAGAAAGGCAGAGCACCAGGATTAGGACACAGCTGATGGGTGTTTTGCATGATGGGCATGGGGCAAAGGAGGAACGGGTGTGACACGGCGGATACGGCTTCTGATGCTGGTGCTGGCAGTCGTGATCGTAGCGCTGGGAACCGGACTGATCAAACTGAATCTGGACACCACCCAGGATACCGGTGACAGCAAAACCACACAGCCTGCCGGCCGTGAGGGATATTACATCTTTCAGGACGATGACACCGGACTGTATGGTGTGCGGAATGAAAACGATCGTGTGCTGGTGGATGCGGAATGGAATTCTCTGTCTTTTTCCGGAGAGCAGACGCTGCTTGTTTCTCGCAGAACAGGCGGTGCCCTGCGGTACGGCATGATCCAGATCAACGAAAACGTGCGGATTCCCTTTGCATACAGCTCCATCACGCCTCTGACCGGACAGATCCTTGCGGCAGTGACAGCAGAGGATGAAAAAACCATTCTTTATAACACCGAAGGACAGCAGCTGCTTTCTCAGGCATGGGACAGCTGCGTGGCTGAGGATGGAGTTCTGCGTCTCATGTCCGGCACGGCACAGTATACCGCAGAAGTCAGCGGCAGTACCATTCGCATGACGGCAGTTACCATGCGCACGGTACTGGCAGGAGAGCCACTGTACTTTTCCTTTGACGCTGAGGATCTGGCAGGGGTGGAAAGCTATACGGTGCTGGCGCAGCTGGCGCAGCTTTCTCACCAGTATCTGAAAGCGATGCTGCGGCAGGATTACAGCGATGTTTACAGCATTACTGCGGCGGATTCCTACAGTGCGGTCATCGATGAACACCGGATGCAGAACCGGTATTTTACCTCCATGACCCTGCTGGATACGGAGTGGGACGAAAGCGATCCGGTGCTGCGCTACGCCTGCACCTTCCGGTTCTGCTATCGGCTGAAAACGGATTCGGGAGTGGTGCCCCAGGCTTCTAACCTGATCCTGCGGATGCGGCGGGATGCGGACGGGCTTTTGCTGCTGTACAGCGTGGAGGAGCAGCCGGTGGATATGCAGACCGGTCAGGTGATTATGGATTCAACGAAAGGAGCGGACGAGCAATCGTCCGGAAGAAAGTATGAGTAAAGTAGCAGTTATTATGGGAAGCGACAGTGACTTCCCGGTTGTCAAGGCAGCCATTGAAGAATTGAAGGCATTTGGTGTGGCATATGAGGTGCATGTGATGTCCGCACACCGGACTCCCGAGCAGGCAGCTGCTTTTGCAAAGGCGACCTGTGACAATGATGTAGATGTGATCATTGCGGCGGCAGGCAAGGCAGCTCACCTGGCAGGGGTACTGGCAGCCCATACGGTCAAGCCGGTCATCGGCATTCCGGTGAAATCCTCAACCCTGGATGGGCTGGATGCTTTACTGGCGACTGTACAGATGCCCAGCGGTATTCCGGTGGCGACAGTTGCCATTGATGGGGCTGCCAATGCTGCGATTCTGGCAGTACAGATGCTGGCACTTTCGGATCCGGCACTGAAGGAACAGCTCATTGCCCGGAAAGCAAAGATGGAGGCTGGCGTTCTGGAAAAGGACAAGGCGATGCAGGAGCGGGTTGCAGCACTGTAATCCTGCACGGAATCATGGGAACCCAAAGTTTGAGATATATGGAGGAAATGACAATGAACATTCAGAAAACTGAGCAGCTCTATGAAGGCAAGGCAAAGAAGGTGTATGCCACCAATGATCCGGATCTGGTGATC
Source organism: Ruminococcus sp. CAG:379 (assembly GCF_000434255.1). Classification (NCBI taxonomy): domain Bacteria; kingdom Bacillati; phylum Bacillota; class Clostridia; order Eubacteriales; family Oscillospiraceae; genus Ruminococcus; species Ruminococcus sp. CAG:379. The sequence goes on from NZ_FR894911.1 coordinate 52,089, forward strand.
GTGGACTACAAGGACGATGCCACTGCATTCAACGGAGAGAAGAAGGGCACCATCGTTGGCAAGGGTGCTATCAACAACAAGATGACCAACTATATGCTCAAGCTGTTGGAGAAGGAGGGTGTTCCGACCCATCTGGTAGAGGAGATCTCTGACCGGGAAACCATTGTCAAGAAGGTGGAGATCGTTCCCCTGGAGGTTATCGTCAGAAACGTGGCAGCAGGCAGCTTTTCCAAGAAGCTGGGCATTGCAGAGGGTACACCTCTGAAGCAGCCTACCCTGGAATTCAGCTACAAGTGCGATGAGCTGGGGGATCCCTTTATCAACAAGTATTATGCACTGGGTCTGGGCCTTGCAACGGAGCAGGAGATCGAGGATATCACCAAGTATGCCTTCAAGGTAAACGAATTTATGAAGGGCTTCTTCAAGAACATTGGCATTGACCTGATTGATTTCAAGATCGAATTCGGTCGGTTCCACGGTCAGATCCTGCTGGCGGACGAGATCTCTCCGGACACCTGTCGGTTCTGGGATTCCAAGACCCACGAAAAGCTGGATAAGGACAGATTCAGAAGAGATATGGGCGGCGTGGAAGAAGCTTATCAGGAAATGATTAAGCGGGTTATGGGAGAATAAGGCGTATGGGCGGTTTTTTCGGAGCAGCATCTGCCAATGACTGCATCCAGGACGTGTTCTTCGGCACGGACTATCACTCCCATCTGGGTACGCGTCGGGGCGGTATGACCTCCTATGCCCCGGAGCTTGGCTTTCAGAGAAATATCCACAGCATTGAAAGCTCTCCCTTCCGGACAAAGTTTGAAAAAGACGTGGAGAAAATGCGGGGGAATATCTGTATCGGCTGTATCAGCGATACGGATCCCCAGCCCATTATGGTTCGTTCCAAGCTTGGGCTGTATGCCCTGTGCTCCATCGGCATCATTACCAACGCTGCCGCACTGGCGGATGAGCTGTTGGAAAGGGGCTGTGCGAATTTCGAGACCATGAGCAGCGGCGCCATCAACTCTGCCGGGCTGATCGGTGCGCTGATCGCCCAGAAGGACAGCTTTGTGGAGGGCATCCGCTATGCCCAAGGCAAAATCCAGGGTACCATGTCCCTGGTGCTGATGACGGAACACTCCATTATAGTGGCACGGGACAAGGACGGTCGTCTGCCCATTCTCATTGGCAGAAGGTCGGACGGCTACTGCTTCTCCTTTGAATCCTTTGCCTATCAGAAGCTAGGCTATTCCACCTGCCATGAGTTACAGGCAGGGGAAATCACCAGGATTACCAAGGATGGGTTTGAGATTCTCAGTCCCGGTACGGAACAGAAAAAAATCTGTACCTTCCTGTGGACGTACTATGGCTATCCCACTGCATGCTATGAGGGAGTCAATGTAGAAGTCATGCGAACCCGGAACGGGGAGATCATGGCGGAAAACGATATGAAAAACGGCAGGCTGCCGGAGGTGGACTATGTTTGCGGCATCCCGGATTCCGGTGTGCCCCATGCCATTGGTTACGCAAACCGGAGCGGCATTCCCTTTGCAAGACCTTTTATCAAATATACGCCCACCTGGCCCAGAAGCTTTATGCCTGCAAACCAGTCCATGCGGAATCGGGTTGCGAAAATGAAGCTGATCCCGGTACATGAACTGATTGAAGGCAAGAAGCTTTTGTTTGTGGATGACAGCATTGTCCGGGGCACCCAGATGCGGGAGACCGTGGAATTTCTGTACGAAAACGGTGCCAAGGAAGTGCATATGCGCTCTGCCTGTCCGCCCATCATGTACGGCTGCAAATATCTGAACTTCTCCAGAAGCACCTCCGAGCTGGAACTGATCGCACGGCAGATCATTGACGAGCAGGAGGGTGCGGAAGGCGTAAAGTACATTGAGGAATACAGCGATTCGACCACAGAACGAGGGAAACTGCTGCGGGACGAAATCTGCAGACGTCTGAAGCTGACCTCTCTGGAATTCCAGTCGCTGGAGGGTACTGTTAAGGCGGTGGGCAGGCCCCAGTGTGAGCTTTGTACATACTGCTGGAACGGAAGGGAATGAGATGCAATTGGTAACAGGTATCCATGAGGAATGCGGCGTATTCGGTATTTTCAGTCAGCAGACTGGAGATGTGGCAGCCAAGACCTATATGGCGCTGTATGCGCTGCAGCACCGGGGACAGGAAAGCTGCGGCATTGTAGTCAATGACAAGGGTGTGTTTTCCTATCATAAGGATCTTGGGCTGGTGCCGGAGGTATTCAACCAGTCCCATATGGAAAAGCTGGGGCTTGGAAACATTGCCATCGGGCATGTGCGCTACGGCACCACCGGCGGCAATAACCGTGCCAATGCGCAGCCCTTGGTTGTGCGGCATGTAAAAGGTCCTATGGCCATTGCCCACAACGGCAATCTGGTCAATGCGGCAGAGCTTCGGGAGGAATATGAGCTGAAGGGCGCCATTTTCCATACAACCAATGACACGGAAGTGATTTCCTATGCCATTACGGAGCAGCGGCTGAAGTTTCCCTCCATCGAAACGGCGGTGGAGCAGGCCATGTACCGGTTTAAGGGGGCATACTCCCTGGTGATCATGTCTCCTACCAAGCTGATTGCCGCACGGGATCCCAATGGGTTCCGACCGCTTTGCATGGGCAAGTGTCCGGACGGCTCTCTGGTGTTCACCTCTGAAAGCTGTGCTCTGGACAGCATTGGCGCTGCTTTTATCCGGGATCTTGACCCGGGGGAGATCGTGGTGGTGGACAAGGAGGGGGCTCGCTCCATCCGTTCCCATTGCGGCAAGCGGTGCAATATCTGCGTGTTTGAGTATGTATACTTCGCCCGGCCGGATTCCGTGATTGAAGGCGTCTGCGTACACCGTGCCCGGCTTCGGGCAGGGGAGATCCTCTGGAAGGAGCATCCTGTAGAGGCGGATGTGGTGATCGGCGTGCCGGACAGCGGTCTGGACGCAGCACTGGGTCTGTCCCATGCATCCGGCATTCCCTATGGAGTGGGATTCATCAAGAACCGCTATGTGGGTAGAACCTTCATCCAGCCCACCCAGAAGGAGCGGACGGATGCAGTGCGCATCAAGCTGAATGTGGTGCGGGATGTGGTAGCCGGCAAGCGTGTGATTCTGGTGGATGACAGCATTGTGCGGGGTACCACCTCTGCTCGGATTGTCAGTCTGATCCGGGAGGCTGGGGCAAAGGAAGTGCATGTGCGTATTTCCAGTCCACCTTTTACCAATCCATGCTATTTCGGCACGGATATCGACAGCAAGGATAAGCTGATCGCCTGCCGACTGCCTGTGGAGGGCATCTGCAAGGAGCTTGGAGCGGATTCTCTTGGATACCTGAGCGTGGATGGGGTAAAGGCAATTGCTGCAAACGATCACTGTGATTTCTGTACGGGCTGCTTCACCGGTGAATATCCGATCCCGGTGCCCAAGGAGATGCCCAAGGATAAATTTGAACGTAAAATCGGAGAATAACGGAGGTTCTGATGAATAGCTATTCTGAAAGTTACAAAAAGGCAGGCGTGGATGTGACTGCCGGCTACCGTGCGGTAGAATTGATGAAGGCACATGTGGCACGAACCATGACAAGCGGCGTGCTGTCCGGCATCGGCGGCTTCGGCGGATTGTTTGAACTGGATATGACCGGGATCAGCAAGCCGGTTCTGGTGTCCGGAACAGACGGCGTTGGCACGAAGCTGAAGATCGCATTTCTGATGGACAAGCACAGCACCGTGGGCATTGACTGCGTGGCAATGTGCGTCAACGATATCATCTGCTGCGGCGCAAAGCCTCAGTTTTTCCTGGATTACATTGCTGTGGGCAAGAATTATCCCGAAAAGGTTGCTGATATCGTTTCTGGTGTTGCAGAGGGCTGTGTACAGTCCGGATGCGCCCTGGTAGGGGGCGAGACCGCAGAAATGCCCGGATTCTATCCGGTGGATGAGTACGACCTTGCCGGATTCTCCGTTGGCGTTGTGGACAAGGACAAGATCCTGAAGCCGGATACCCAGAAGGCAGGGGACGTGCTGATTGCACTGGCATCCAGCGGTGTACATTCCAATGGCTTCTCCCTGGTACGAAAGGTATTTACTGTAAATGAGGAGACGCTGGGCAGACAATTTGCGGATCTGGGTACTTCCCTTGGCGAATGCCTGCTGACCCCCACAAAGATTTATGTAAAGCCCATTCTGTCCCTGCTGGAACAGGTAAATGTCAAGGCGATTTCCCACATTACCGGCGGCGGCTTCTACGAGAACATTCCCCGGAGCCTGCCCAAGGGCATCAGCGCAAAGATCGAACGCAGTGCGGTGCAGGTGCTGCCCATCTTCGATCTGATTGCAAGAACCGGTCACATTCCGGAGCGTGATATGTTCAACACCTTCAATATGGGCGTGGGCATGATCGTTTCCGTAGACAAGCAGGATGCGGACAAAGCCATTTCCATTCTCAATGCAGCCGGCGAGCATGCTTACGTGCTGGGCGAGCTGGTTGAGAGCGAGGAAGGCGTCATCATCTGCTGATGCAAGGAGGACAGCGTATGCAGCATACTGACAAGCGTATTGTTGTGCTGGTTTCCGGCGGCGGCACCAATCTCCAGGCTCTGATCGATGCCCAGAACCGGGGAGAGATCATCGGGGGAAAGATCACCTGCGTGATCTCCTCCAAGGCAGATGCCTATGCTCTGACCCGTGCCGGAGAAAACGGGATTCCGACTCGTGTGCTGGTGCGGAAGGAGTATCCGGATGTTGCGTCCTATTCCCGTGCAATTCTCGCAGCTTTGCAGGAGGAACAGGCGGATCTGGTGGTGTATGCGGGCTTTATGACCATTCTGGACGAGAGCGTCTGCCGGGCGTATCCGAACCGTATGATGAATGTGCATCCGGCACTGATCCCAAGCTTTTGTGGCAAGGGCTTTTACGGGCTGCATGTACACGAGGCTGCACTGGCAGCGGGCGTGAAGGTCAGCGGCGCAACGGTGCATTTTGTAACCGAGGTCTGCGATGGAGGCCCCATTATTTTGCAGAAAGCAGTAGACGTGCAGGACGATGACACACCGGAGACGCTGCAGCGGCGGATCATGGAACAGGCAGAGTGGAAGATCCTTCCCCAGGCTGTATCCCTGTTCTGCCAGGATAAAATTGAGGTGCGGGACGGCCGTACCGTGATTCACGGATCAATTTGATAAGAGGAGATGCTGACAATGGAAATGCGTTCAATTTTTGAGGAACTGAAGAACAATGCGTACCCTGGCCGGGGCATTATGCTGGGCAAAAGCCAGGACGGCAAGCATGCGGTTGCGGTTTATTTTATCATGGGCCGCAGCGAAAACAGCCGGAACCGGGTCTTTGTCAACGAGGGGCTGGGGATCCGTACCCAGGCGTTTGACGAAAGCAAGCTTACCGATCCCAGTCTGATTATTTACGCACCGGTGCGTGTTCTGGGTAATAAAACCATCGTTACCAATGGGGATCAGACCGACACCATTTATGATGGCATGAACAACCAGCTTACCTTTGAACAGTCTCTGCGCAGCCGGGAGTTTGAACCGGATGCTCCCAATTATACACCCCGTATTTCCGGCGTCATCAAGCACGACAAGGAGGACTTTAATTACGCACTGTCCATCCTCAAGAGTGCAAACGGGGATCCGTCCTCCTGTCAGCGTTTCACCTTTACCTATAAAAATCCCATCAGCGGGCAGGGTCACTTCATTCACACCTATCAGGGGGACGGCAATCCGCTGCCCAGCTTTGAGGGCGAACCCAAGCTGGTAGGAGTCCCGAATGACATCACGGAATTTGCCCGTCAGCTTTGGGACAGCCTGAATCCGGACAATAAGGTTTCCCTGTTTGTGCGGTACATTGACCTGCACACCGGGGACACCATTTCCAAGATCATCAACAAAAATTCCTGAGAGGGGTAGAACATCATGGCGAACGAAATGTTTTTGAAATACGGCTGCAATCCCAACCAGAAGCCGTCCAGAATCTATATGGAATCCGGGGAGCTGCCCATTACGGTGCTGAACGGCAAGCCAGGCTATATCAACCTGCTGGATGCTTTCAACGGCTGGCAGCTGGTACGGGAGCTGAAGCAGGCTACCGGCATGTGTGCCGCAACCTCCTTCAAGCATGTATCTCCGGCCGGAGCAGCAGTGGGTGCACCCCTGTCTGACACCCTCAAGCAGATCTATTTTGTAGATGATCTGGGAGAGCTTTCTCCTCTGGCAAGTGCCTATGCAAGAGCAAGAGGCGCTGATCGCATGTCCTCCTACGGGGATTTTATCGCCTTGTCCGATGTATGCGACGTGCCCACTGCGAAAATGATCCAGCGTGAAGTATCCGACGGCATCATTGCCCCGGGTTATGAGCCGGAGGCGCTGGAGATCCTCAAGTCCAAGCGGAAGGGCTCCTACAACATCATTCAGATTGACGAAAGCTATGAGCCTGCCCCCATTGAGCGCAAGCAGGTATTCGGCGTGACCTTTGAGCAGGGCAGAAATGATCTGAAAATCGATAATGCACTGCTGGAGCATGTGGTAACGGACAATCAGAACATTCCTGATGACAAGAAGCGGGATCTGCTGATCTCTCTGATTACGCTGAAATATACCCAGTCCAACTCCGTATGCTATGTGAAGGATGGACAGGCCATCGGCATCGGCGCCGGGCAGCAGTCCAGAATCCACTGTACCCGTCTGGCTGGAAATAAAGCGGACAACTGGTGGCTCCGTCAGTCTCCCCAGGTGCTGGGTCTGCAGTTTGTAGACGGCATTCGTCGGGCAGACCGGGACAATGCCATTGACGTATACATTTCCGATGAATACATGGATGTGCTGGCAGACGGCGCATGGGAACAGATCTTCAAGGTAAAGCCTGCGGTATTTACCAAGGAAGAAAAACAGGCATGGCTTGCAAAGAATACGGATGTATGCTTGGGTTCTGACGCATTCTTCCCCTTTGGCGACAACATCGAACGGGCTAAAAAGAGCGGCGTTGCATACATTGCACAGCCCGGCGGTTCTATCCGGGATGATAACGTGATCGAGACCTGCAATAAGTACGGGATTGCCATGGCGTTTACCGGCATCCGTCTGTTCCACCATTGATGGAGCGTCACAAACAAGCTGGAGGAAAGAAATGAAGATTTTAGTAGTTGGCGGCGGCGGGAGAGAGCACGCCATTATTATGAAGCTTGCGGAAAGCAAGCAGGTGGATGCTCTGTATTGCGCACCGGGCAATGGGGGCATTGCGCAGTTTGCAACCTGTTATCCGGTGAAGGCAACGGATATTGAGGGCATGGTAAAGCTGGCGAAGGAACTGGCAGTGGATATTGTGTTTGTGGCACCGGATGATCCGTTGGTACTGGGTATGGTGGACGCCATGGAGGCGGAGGGCTTTATGACCTTTGGCCCCAGCAAGGCTGCTGCCATCATCGAAGGCAGCAAGGTGTTCTCCAAGCAATTGATGAAGCAATACGGCATCCCCACCGCCGGATACGAGGTCTTTACCCAGCCGGATCAAGCGATTGCCTACATCAAGGCGAAGAATACATACCCCACTGTGATTAAGGCGGATGGTCTTGCGCTGGGCAAGGGCGTGGTATTGGCGCAGGATTTTGCCGAGGCAGAAGCTGCGGTGCGCTCCATGATGGAGGACAAGATCTTCGGCGAAAGCGGCGCACAGATCGTGGTGGAGGAGTTCCTCACCGGACCGGAGGTTTCTGTGCTGTGCTTTACAGACGGCAAGACCGTGTGCCCCATGATCTCCTCCATGGATCACAAGCGGGCAAACGATGGGGATCAGGGACTGAACACCGGCGGTATGGGTACAGTTTCTCCCAATCCCTACTATACCGAGGAAATTGCGGACGTGTGCATGAAAACCATCTTCCTGCCTACGGTGGATGCTATGGCAAAGGAATGCAGAGCCTTCAAGGGCTGTTTGTACTTTGGTCTGATGCTGACCCCCAATGGTCCCAAGGTGATCGAGTATAACTGTCGGTTCGGGGATCCGGAGACCCAGGTGGTTCTGCCCCTGCTGGAAACGGATTTTGTGGACATTATCAAGGCCATTCACGCAGGTACTCTGAACCAACTGGATATCCAGTGGAAAAAGGGCTGTGTGGCATGTGTCATTATGGCAAGCGGCGGATACCCCAAGAAGTATGCTACCGGTCTGCCCATTTCCGGGCTGAACGAAAAGGGACAGCTGGATTCTGCCTTTGTGTACCATGCTGGCACCAGGTATGAAAACGGTACCTTCCTGACTGCCGGCGGCAGAGTGCTTGGTGTGACTGTAGCAGGGGACACCTTACAGCAGGCGCTGGATGGTGCCTATGCGGCGGTGGAGCAGATCCGGTTTGAGGGTGCGCATTACCGGAAGGACATTGGTCAGCGTGCGCTGGCATGCGGAAAGTAAGGGACTATGCGGATCAGACATAAGGCGTGGGCGAAGCCGGAATTGGAGGCATGCCCCTTCTATGTGCCGGAGCCAAAGACCATGCGGGGGCATTGGCGGGAGCAGTTTTCCCAGCCGGGATGCCCTTTGTATCTGGAACTGGGCTGCGGTAAGGGGGGCTGGATCTCCCAGGCGGTGTTGCAATACCCCCAGGTGAATCTGATTGCTCTGGATATCAAAAATGAGATGCTGGGGCTTGCAAAGCGGAAACTGGAAGCGGCATATGCGGCAGCACAGCAGCCGGCGGAGAACGTGAAAATAGCCATTTTCAATATTTCCTATATTTCGGATGCCTTTGCGCCGGAGGATCGGGTGGACAGGATCTACATCAATTTCTGCAACCCCTGGCCTCGCCCGAAGCATAAAAAACGCCGACTTACCCATCCAAGACAGTTGATGCAGTACAAGGCGTTTCTGACCGGGGAATTGTGGTTTAAGACGGATGATGATGAGCTATTTGAGGAAACGCTGGAATATCTGCCGGCGTGCGGTTATCAGATTACCTATCAGACCCGGGATCTGCATGCCAGCGGATTTGCAGAGAATCTGGAAACAGAGCACGAAAAAATGTTCACAGATGAGGGCAAGCGCATCAAGTTTTTGATTGCCCAGCCGGAGGGTGAAGCATGAAAGTAGTGTTCGGCTGCGGCAGATTTCTCACCATCGGTGCACCAAAGCCCCAGCAGGTGCAGCTTGCGAAAAACGCATATTTGATGACCATTCCCTGCATTTTGATCGCTGCTTGCATGGGATTCGTCCGGCTTCTCCGTTTTTTTCGGCGGATGCGGTCATAAATTTGAAAAAATACTGGACAAATGCTGCAAAGTATGATATACTAGTACAAAAGAAACCTTTAAGTTGATCCTGTGAGGTTGACAAGGTGCAATAGAATCGGAGTCGGGGGCAGTGTAAGCCCTGGTTTTCTGCAAGCTACGTGCATCGGTCAGTCGGTGCACGTTTTTTGTTGAAAGGAGCGGTTTGGTTGAAGACCCGTGTGATTATGGATGCAAGCGCCATGGAACGTGCAATTACCCGGATCACCTACGAGATCCTGGAGCGGAACAAGGGAACGGAGGGCGTGTGCCTGGTGGGGATCTTCTCCCGAGGCGCAGTACTTGCCAAGCGGATCAGCGCCAAGATCCAGTCCCTGGAGCATGTGACCGTGCCCTGCGGCGCACTGGACATCACTCCTTATCGGGACGACAAGAAGGACTCTGATTTACCGGAAAAAACAAAGATCGATTTTGACATCAACGGCATGCGAGTAGTCATTGTGGATGACGTGATCTGCACCGGGCGAACCACACGAGCGGCGATTGATGCCCTCATTACTCGGGGCAGACCGGATTGCATCCAGCTGGCGGCACTGGTGGACAGAGGACACCGGGAGCTGCCCATCCGTCCGGATTATGTGGGAAAGAATCTTCCCACCTCCGGGGAGGAAACAGTGCGGGTGAAAATGACGGAGCTTGACAATGCCGATGGTGTTTTTTTGTATGCGGAGGAGGGCTGAATGAATAGGATTCTGATTCAGAATGTGACCCTGAACGGCACAGTATGCGACATGCTGATCCGGGATGGAAAGATCCAGAAAATCGGCAACATCCGGGAGCCTGCGGATCAAGTAATCTGGGCTGACGGCCTGACAGCACTGCCGGGTCTGTTTGATATGCATGTGCATTTCCGGGATCCGGGGCTGACCTATAAGGAGGATATCCACACCGGAGCGGCGGCAGCTCTGGCAGGAGGTGTGACCGGTGTGGCATGCATGCCCAACACCAAGCCTCCCATTGATTCTCCGGAAACGGTGCAGTACATCCTGGAACAGGCAGCGGATACCGGCGTAAAGGTGTATCCGGTAGGGTGTATCACCCAGAGTATGCAGGGAAAGGCGCTTTGCGAGTATGATGCCTTGATCCATGCAGGGGTTCGGGCGATTTCCGACGATGGCAGACCGGTGGAATCCGACCGACTGCTGCGGGAAGCCATGGAGGAGAGCATCCGGAACGGACTGCTGATTATTTCCCATTGCGAGGATTTGAAAATCATCAATGGCGGCATCATGCATAAGGGGAAAATCAGCGAACAGCTGGGCGTAAAGGGCATGGATCGGGCGTCCGAGGACAGCATCACCGCCCGGGAGATTCGCCTGGCGGAGGAAACCGGATCCCGGATCCACATTGCGCACGTCAGCACGGCAGGCAGTGTGGAACTGATCCGACAAGCCAAGGCAAGGGGTGTCAAGGTGACTTGCGAGACATGCCCCCATTACTTCCTGCTGACGGAGGAAAAGCTGCTGGCCCGGGATGCGGACTTTCGTATGAATCCCCCTCTCCGGGAGGAGACAGATCGGCTGGCTGTGGAACAGGGCGTGTGTGATGGCACCATCGACTGCATAGTAACGGATCATGCTCCTCACAGTGCGGAGGAAAAGGCGGACTTTGAAACGGCACCCAACGGGGTGGTAGGGTTGGAAACCTCTTTGGCAGCAGCCCTGACAGGGCTGTACCATACCGGAAAACTGACGCTGGCGGATATTGTCCGGCTGATGGCTGAAACCCCCCGGAAGCTGCTGGGACTGCCAGTGCCCCGGCTGCATGAAGGAGCGGATGCAGAGCTGATCCTGGTGGATCTGAATGAAAGCTGGACAGTGGATCCGGACAAGCTGCATTCCAAATCCCACAACACGGTATTCAAGGGCATGACCCTCCGGGGCCGTGTGCACACTACGATAATCGGCGGAGAGATCCGTTTTCAATACAACAAGAACTAAGGAGGATGTGCCATGTCATTTGACAGACTGATTACGAAAATCCGGGAGATGAAGAACCCCACCGTTGTGGGACTGGATCCGAAGCTTGCCTATGTGCCCTCTTACATTCAGAAAACCTATATGGATGTGGATGGGGAGAGTCTGAAGGCTGCATCCCGGGCGATCTTCCGGTTCAACCAGGAGATCATTGATGCAATCTGTGATATTGTTCCTGCCATCAAGCCTCAGGCTGCTTACTATGAAATGTATGGGCATCACGGCATCAAGGCACTGGAGCGAACCATTCGCTATGCAAAGCTTAAGGGCATGTTTGTCATCACCGATGGCAAGCGGAACGACATTGGCGCTACCATGGAAGCATACACAGCGGCACATCTGGGCACCACCATGGTGGGGGAGAATGAATGCACCCCCTTCGGTGCGGATGCTTTGACCGTAAACGGCTATCTGGGCTCCGACGGGATCAACCCTCTGCTGCGCACCTGCAAGGAGCATGACAAGGGCATTTTCGTACTGGTCAAGACCTCCAATCCCTCCAGCGGTGAGCTACAGGACAGATTGATTGATGGAGTTCCGGTTTATGCCATTATGGGAGATATGTGCGAAGCCTGGGGCAGGGAGCAGATCGGACAGTACGGCTACTCCTCCGTAGGTGCGGTGGTAGGTGCTACCTATCCGGAACAGCTCAGGGAGCTGCGTGCCCGCCTGCCTCACACCATGTTCCTGGTTCCCGGCTACGGGGCGCAGGGAGGCGGCGCAGCCGGTGTGGCTGGTGCGTTCGACACAAACGGCTTAGGTGCCATTGTGAATTCTTCCCGTGCCATTATGTGTGCATACCAGAAGGAAGGCTGCGATGAGCATGAGTTTGCTCAGGCTGCCAGAAGAGAAGCGATCCGCATGCGGGAGGATCTGACCTCCTACATCGATATCAAATAAGTGAGAGGGGAAGCAAACAGATGTCATTATTTAATCAGGGCGAAAAAGCGTATCTGCTCCTTGCAAACGGCAAAGTCTTTGAGGGCCGCAGCTGCGGCGCAAAGGGCACCGTCATCGGCGAAGTGGTGTTTACCACCGGTTTGACTGCATACCAGGAAACGCTGACAGATCCCAGCTATTACGGACAGATCGTAACCCAGACCTTTCCGTTGATCGGCAACTATGGTGTGAATGAGGCGGACGCAGAATCCAACGATACATACCTGAGCGGCTACATCATCCGGGAATGGTGCAATACCCCCTCCAATTTCCGCTGCGAGGGCAATATCAATGACTTTTTGATCCGGCACAACGTGATCGGTATTCACAACATTGACACCCGGTGTCTGACTAGAATGATCCGGGAAACCGGCGTTATGAATGGTATGATCACCACGGAGGATGTGTATGCCAACAAGGAGGCATACCTGGAGCAGATCCGGGCTTTCTCCATCAAGGACGCTGTCAAGGCCGTGACTGATACCCAGATCCGGGTGTACGGAGACGAAGATGCGCCCCTGCGTGTGGTGCTGTTTGATTTTGGCTATAAGCGGAACATCCGCAGAATGCTGATCGAGCGTGGCTGCCAGGTGTATGTAGTGCCTGCCACCACCACAGCGGAGCAGATCCGGGAGATCGATCCGGACGGAATCATGCTGTCCAACGGTCCCGGCAATCCGGAGGAAAATGTAGAGGTGATTGAGAATCTGAAGGAGATCTGCAAGCTGGGGATCCCGATTTTCGGCATCTGCCTGGGGCATCAGCTCATGGCATTGGCACATGGTGCGAGAACCGAAAAGCTCAAGTATGGTCACCGGGGCGGCAACCAGCCGGTGATCGACCTGGAGCATGACAGAACCTATGTCACCAGCCAGAATCACGGCTATGCAGTGGTTGCGGACAGCCTGGATCCCAAGGTTGCAGTGCTGACACATATCAACGCCAATGACAAGACCTGTGAGGGCGTACGGTATCGGGACTGCGATGCACACACGGTACAGTTCCATCCGGAAGCCCACGGCGGTCCCCTGGACACTGCGTATGCCTTTGATGAATTTGTTGCAAAGATGATGAACTATAAGGAGGAGCACAGAAATGCCGCTGAGAAGTGATATTAAAAAGGTACTGGTAATCGGCTCCGGCCCGATCGTAATCGGACAGGCGGCAGAGTTTGACTACGCCGGCACACAGGCATGTCGTGCGCTGAAGCAGGAGGGACTGGAGGTTGTGCTCATCAACTCCAATCCGGCGACTATCATGACGGATAAGGCCATGGCGGATAAGATCTACATCGAGCCTCTGACCCTGGAAACCGTAAAGCGTGTCATTGAGATCGAAAAGCCGGACAGCGTCCTGTCCACCCTGGGGGGACAGACTGGTCTGACCCTGTCCATGCAGCTGGCGGCGGAGGGCTTCCTGGATGCTCACAACGTAAAGCTGCTTGGTGCAGATCCGGAAACCATCCACAAGGCGGAGGATCGCCAGGCGTTCAAGGACACGATGGAAAAGATCGGGGAGCCCTGCATTCCCTCCAAGGTGGTAGAGACCATTGAGGATGCGGTGGATTTTGCCGAGGAAATCGGCTATCCGGTGATCGTGCGTCCGGCATTCACCCTGGGCGGCACCGGCGGCGGAATTGCTGCGGATGAGGAGGAGCTGCGGGATATTGCAAAGAATGGTCTGCGGCTTTCCCCCATTACCCAGGTGTTGATCGAAAAGTGCATCAGCGGCTGGAAAGAAATTGAGTTTGAGGTGATTCGGGACCGAAAGGGCAATGTGATCACTGTCTGCTCCATGGAGAACTTTGATCCGGTTGGCGTACACACCGGTGACAGCATCGTAATTGCTCCGGCTGTGACGCTGTCCGACCGGGAGTATCAGATGCTCCGTACCGCTGCCATCAACATCATTCAGGAGCTGAAGGTAGAGGGCGGCTGTAACTGTCAGTTTGCCCTGCATCCCACCAGCTTTGAGTATGCGGTCATCGAGGTAAACCCCCGTGTATCCCGTTCCTCCGCTCTGGCATCCAAGGCCACCGGCTATCCCATTGCAAAGGTTGCCACCCGGATCGCCATCGGCTACACCCTGGACGAGATCCTGAACCAGGTTACCGGCAAGACCTATGCATGCTTTGAGCCGGCAATCGACTATGTGGTTGTAAAGTTCCCCAAGTGGGCGTTCGATAAGTTTGTATACGCCAAGAGAACTCTGGGCACCCAGATGAAGGCTACCGGTGAGGTCATGTCTATCGGCACCAGCTTTGAGCAGGCGATGATGAAGGCGGTTCGCTCCATTGAGCTGGGTCTGGATTCTCTGAACATGAAGAAGTATGAAGCCTACAGCACGGATGAGATCCTGGAAATGCTGGACGGCAAGGTGGAGGATGAGCGCTGCTTCCAGATCTACGAGGCACTGAAGCGTGGCATCTCCGTAGAGCAGATCCATGCGCTGACCATGGTGGACAACTGGTTCCTGAACAAGCTGCTGAACCTGGTGAATCTGGAAAAGTGGCTGGCAGAGGGAGAACTCACCGAGGAAAAGTACAATATTGCCAAGCAGTACGGCTATCTGGACAGCACCATCGAGCGTTTCTCCGGGCAGAAGTGCCCTTTGCGCCGCCGTGCAGTATTCAAGATGGTTGATACCTGTGCCGGAGAGTTCAAGGCGGAGACACCCTATTTCTACTCCACCTTTGATGAGGAAAATGAAGCAAAGGAATTCATTGAGCGGAACGAAAAGGGCAAGAAGAAGGTCATCGTATTCGGCTCCGGCCCCATCCGGATCGGACAGGGCATCGAGTTCGACTACTGCTCCGTACACTGCGTGTGGACGCTGAAGGAAATGGGCTATGAGGCCATTATCTGTAACAACAATCCGGAGACGGTTTCCACTGACTTTGATACAGCCGACAGACTGTACTTTGATCCGCTGACCAAGGAGGATGTGGAATCCATCATCGAGACTGAACAGCCCTATGGCGTTGTGGTACAGTTCGGTGGACAGACAGCCATCAAGCTGACCCGTCACCTGGCTGATATGGGCGTGAATATTCTGGGTACCTCTGCGGATGACATTGATGCGGCAGAGGACAGAGAGCGCTTTGACGAGCTGCTGGAGCGCTGCCAGATTCCCCGTCCGGCCGGACATACGGTTATGACCATGAAGGAAGCGGTTGCAGCCGCCAATGATCTGGGCTATCCGGTTCTGCTGCGTCCCTCCTATGTGCTGGGCGGACAGAATATGATCATTGCCCACTCTGACAGTGATGTGGTAGAGTACATGGGCATTATCACCCGCACCATGATCGAAAACCCGGTACTGATCGACAAGTACATGATGGGTACTGAAGTTGAGGTAGACGCTATCTGCGACGGTACCGACTTCCTGATTCCGGGCATCATGGAGCATATTGAGCGTGCAGGTGTTCACTCCGGCGACTCCATTTCCGTATACCCGGCACAGACCCTTTCCAAGGAGATCCGGGAGACGATCGTGGAATATACCCGCCGTCTTGCAATGGAACTGCATGTGAAGGGCCTTGTGAATATTCAGTATGTGGTATACAACAACCAGGTTTATGTCATTGAAGTGAACCCCCGTTCCTCCAGAACGGTGCCCTATATCAGCAAGGTGACCGGCATTCCCATGGTGGACATTGCCACCAAGCTGGTGCTGGGACATACCCTCAAGGAGCTGGGCTACCAGAGTGGTCTGTATCCGGAGGGCAAGTACGTTGCGGTCAAGGTTCCCGTATTCAGCTTTGAAAAGCTGCAGGACGTGGATACCATGCTGGGACCGGAAATGAAGTCCACCGGCGAGTGCCTGGGCATTGCCACCAGCTTTGAGGATGCACTGCTGAAGGGACTGGTTGCAGCAGGCTATGATCTGAAATGCGAGGGCGGCGTGCTGTTCTCCGTGCGGGATACGGACAAGCAAGAGCTGATCCCCATTGCGGATAAGTTCAGCCGTATGGGCTTTGAGATCTACGGTACGGAGGGTACAGCCAGCGTGCTGAACCGGAATATGATTGCTACGAATGTAATCAACAAGATTTCCGAGCCGGAGCCAAATGTGCTGACTCTGCTGGAAAGCGGAAAGATCCACTATGTGATCTCCACTTCTGCAAACGGCAGACTGCCTGCAAGAGACAGTGTAAAGATGCGCCGGAAAGCGGTGGAGCGTTCCATCTGCTCCGTAACGGCGATCGATACCGCCCGGGCACTGGCAAATGTGCTGGAAACCGGCCGTCAGATGTCCGATGTGGAACTGGTAGATATTACAAAGATTTAAGGCGGCATCGCAGAGAGATTGTGCAATGCAGCCTTACGGCAACGGGCGGGCACATCCCGCCCCGTTGTGTTTGGAAAGGGGTATCCTATGAAATATACGCAAGGAGAATACCGGCTGATCCGCAAGGATAATCTGGGTCGGGATCTGTATCGGTTCGTACTGGAGTGCCCGGAGATCACGGCCGTTGCTGCACCGGGTCAGTTCGTACACATTCTTCCCAAGGGCAGCACCCTGCGCCGCCCCATCTCCATATGCCAGATCGACAGACAGGCAGGCACTCTGACATTGGTGTTTGCGGTTCGTGGGGAAGGCACCGCAGTGCTGGCGGATCTTCGTGCAGGGGATTATGTGGATATGCTGGCTCCTTTGGGACATGGCTTCACGATCCAGCCGGATGCAAACCGGGTGATCTTAATGGGCGGCGGCATCGGCGTACCTCCCATGCTGGCACTGGCAGAGATTTACGGGAAGCGGGCAACTGTCATTTCCGGTTTCCGGAGCATGCCGGCAGTGATGCTCCAGGAGGAATTTGCAAAGAGCGGAGCGAAAACCATTCTTTGTACCGATGATGGCACTGCGGGTCTGCATGCCATGGTGACAGAACCTCTGCTGGAGGAGATCCGACAGGAGAAGCCGGACATGATCTGTGCCTGTGGCCCTACCCCCATGCTTCGTGCCATTGCAAGGATCGCAGAGGAGCAGGGTATTTTCTGTGAGGTTTCCATGGAGGAACGTATGGGCTGTGGCATAGGCGCATGCCTGGTATGCGCATGCAAAATGAAGCTGGCAAACGGAGAGATCCATGCAGCCCATGTGTGCAAGGACGGCCCGGTATTCAATGCAAAGGAGGTGGCTTGGAATGGCTGATCTGTCTGTAAATGTAGCAGGGTTATCCTTCAAGAACCCCATTATCCCCGCCTCCGGTGTATTCGGTTATGGCCATGAATACGAGGAGCTGTTCCCCCTGTCGGAGCTTGGCGGTATCGCTACAAAGGGAACCACCATCACAAAGCGCAACGGCAACGATGCACCCCGGATTGCGGAAACCACAGGGGGCATGCTGAATTCCGTTGGCTTGCAGAATCCGGGTATCGATGCCTTCATCAAGAAGGAGCTGCCCTATCTGATGCAGAAGGATACAGTGATCCTGGCAAATATCGCCGGCTCTACGGTGGAGGAATGCGTGACCATCGCACAGCAGCTGGAGCAGACGGATGTACACATGATCGAGCTGAATATTTCCTGCCCCAACGTAAAGCAGGGGGGCATGGCGTTCGGCGCAAGCTGTGCCGGAGCCGAGTCCATTACCCGGGCAGTGCGGAAGGCAACCACCAAGCCCCTGGTGGTCAAGCTTTCTCCCAATGTGACCAATATTGCGGAAATCGCAAAGGCAACGGAGGCAGCCGGTGCGGATGCGCTTTCCCTCATCAACACCCTGCTGGGCATGCGGATCGATATCCGCAGCCGTCGTCCCATCCTCAAAAACAATATGGGCGGCATGTCCGGTGCAGCGATTTTCCCCATTGCAGTTCGCATGGTGTGGCAGTGTGCCAATGCGGTGCGGATCCCCATTATCGGCATGGGGGGCGTTACCACCGGCAAGGACGCCATTGAACTGATGATGGCAGGGGCATCCGCCGTACAGGTTGGTGCAGCCATCTTTACAGATCCCTATGCGCCCATCCGGATCATCCGGGAAATGAACCAGTGGCTGGATGAAAACCACATTGCCACTGCAAGAGAACTGACAGGAAGTGTGAAGCCGTGGTAACCACCGTCTATCTGGTGCGGCATGCGGAAGCAGAAGGCAATGTGAACGAAACCTTCCAGGGCAGAGTGGATACGGAGGTCACGGAAAAGGGCATGCGGCAGTTGGATTGCCTGGCAGAACGGTTCCGGGATATTCCCATTCAGGTGCTGTATGCAAGTCCCTTGAAGCGCACCCGTGTCACTGCTGCGGCAGTGAATCGGTATCACCAACTGCCGGTACAGTATCTGGACGAGCTGATGGAGATCAACGGCGGCGTGTGGGAAGGCAAACCCTGGGCGGATCTACCCAGGCTGTATCCGGAGTCCTACAGGCTGTGGCAGGAGCAGATGCATCTGTTTCATGTACAGGGTGGGGAGTCCATGCAACAGGTATTTGACCGGATGCGGCAGGCAGTATGCGGCATTGCTGCCGGGCATTGCGGCAAGACCATTGCTGTGGTATCCCACGGCTGTGCCATCCGGAATTTCCTTTGCTATGCAGCAGGTGAGGATATCAGTCACCTGGATCAGGTGGGCTGGGCGGACAATACCGCCGTGTCCAAGGTGGAATTTGACGTATCCGGACACTGTCGGCTGATTTTTAAGAATGATGCATCCCATTTGCCGCCGGAGCTTTCCACTCTGGCAAAGTCCAGGTGGTGCAGACATGACGGTAAGTCGTATCTGACGGATCAGACCTATACACCGGGGATACACCGGGAACAGGAGGCGCAGGCATGATCATTCTTGCAGTAGATTTCGGCGATGCACGCACCGGGCTTGCATGCTGCGACCGTTCTGAGCTGCTGGCTTCTCCGGCAGGCGTTATCAGTGAAACGGATTTTGAAGTATGTATCCAAAAAACCGCAGAGGCTGCCAGAGAACATCGTGCGGAGCAGATCGTGGTGGGGTATCCGAAGAACATGAATGGCACCATCGGGGAGCGGGCAGAAAAATGCGCCTTGTTTGCAGAAAAACTGGGGACACTGGCGGGAATTGAAACTGTGCTCTGGGATGAACGGTGTACCACGGTTTCGGCACACCGTTATCTGAACCAGACCAATACCAGAGGAAAGAAGCGAAAGGCAGTGGTGGATGCGGTGGCGGCAACCATCATTCTGGAAAGCTATCTTGCCTATCGTAAAAATACAGCTATCTGAACAACATATCGGACATGCCTTCCATCATGCCTCCCACAGCCCGCAGGGCACGGCCGGTGGCATGCCGGAGATGACGGCGCTGCCGGGCACTGGAGCCTGTAAGCATATAGCAGACAGTGCCCACTGCTGCCCCGGCGGCAATGCCGGTGACCATTGCTTTGATCTGCATGTTTCCACCTCCTTTGATGGGTTTGCTGTTAGTATCTGACCGAATGCGTGAAATATGCACGTTATTTTATCATCTTAACCTCTGGGATCCCGGAGGCTTTTTGTTTGTGCATAAGCCCTTGCAATGTTTCCGGTTTTGCGCTATAATAGATAAAAGCCATGCTCGTATTCCCGGACATGTGCCCGGAAACGCAAGGATATACAATTTTTGTGCGGTGTTGCTTATAGAAAACAGTTGCGTTTCTGGTTGGAATGTGCTATAATGGAGTAAATCATGCACCAGTTAAATATTGTACTCGTTGAACCCCAGATTCCCCAGAATACCGGCAATATTGCCCGAACCTGTGCGGTGACCGGTGCCAGGCTGCATCTGATCCGTCCTATGGGCTTTACTGTAACGGATAAGCATCTGAAACGGGCGGGGCTTGACTACTGGGATAAGCTTGATATTACATATTACGATTCCTTTGCGGAGTTTTCTGCAAGGAATCCGGGCGCGTATTTCTTTTTTACCACAAAGGGCAGAAAGATTCACAGCGATGCCGTGTATCCCAACAACGCCTATCTGATTTTCGGGCGGGAGGATCAGGGCTTGCCGGAGGATCTGCTGTTTGCACATCCGGAGGAATGTGTGCGGATTCCGATGCGCAATGAGCTGCGCAGTCTGAATCTTTCCAATTCCGTTGCCATTGCAGTATATGAAGCGCTGCGGCAGTGGGATTATCCTGATCTTACCCGGACGGGGAGCCTGCGGGCGTACCGTTGGGAAGATACCAACTGCGAAGAGGTGTAGTATGCAGAAAATCAAATTGATGACAGATTCTACTAGTGATATCGATCCGGAGCTGGAACAGTCCCTGGACATTCAGATCCTGTGCTTCCCGGTAACGGTGGATGGAGTCGGTTATCGGGAACGACAGGATTTTACCAATACAGAATTTTATCAGATGCTGGAGCATGCCGTGGAATTTCCGACTACGGCACAGTTGACCGCCTTTGAGATCCAGGAGGCCTATGAGCAGGCACTACAGGAAGGGTATACCGACTTAATTTATGTGACCATTGCGTCCCAGGGCTCTGCCACATACAGTAATGCCATCATGGCACGGGATGCGTTTTACGCCCAGGTGCCTGATGCGGAAAAGCTGCAGATTCATGTAGTGGATTCTAAGAATTATACCGGTGTGTACGGGTATCCGGTCATGCAGGCAGCCGCTAAAATCAAGAAGGGCGCCTCTGTGGAAGAAGTGCTGAATTATCTGACCGAATGGTTTCAAAGCGCAGAGGTGCTGTTTGTGCCTCTGACGCTGAAATATGCAAAGCGATCCGGCAGAATCTCGGCAGCAGCAGCCTTTGCCGGTGAGCTGCTGGGACTTAAGCCCCTGATCCGCATTACGGACGGGGTTTCCAAGGTGGAAACCAAGATCCGGGGGGACAAGAATATCATTCCCACCATGTCTAAATACATCCAGCAGCGGATGATTCCCAGGACCCCTTATTCGCTGGTTGCGGGTTGTGACGATACCTTTGCAAATGAATTGAAAAAGGAGTTGGTGAAGAAGCTGGGCTATCAGCCGGAGCATTTGTTCCATATCGGCGCGACAGTATCCTGTAATGCCGGTCCGGATGTGGTTGGCATTATCATTCGTTCGGAGCCCCGCATTGATGCGGAATGAACCTTGATGGGGAGGGTAATTTATGCGATTGACCAAGCAATTTGCCCGGATCGCTGCTGTGGGAGCGGCAGCGTGTGTGTTAAATGTTTGTATGCCTATGCAGGCGTTCGGCTTACAAACCAGTGGTGTGATCCGTGTAACAGGCTTTGAATCAGCAAAGGCTGTGGATTCGGACAGCTATGATGCCATGCGGCAGATCGTGACTGCTGCGTGGGATTCCATGGAGGAGTCAGCAGATCTGACCAAGCTGAAGATCCGCCGGGATGATTTCAAACCGGCCATGCGACAGCTGATGATGGACACGCCTGCATACTTTTTTGTAGAGCACAGCTATCAATTTTCTTATTCTTCTTCCAGCGGATGCATCACAAAGGTGTATTTTACTTACAACTGCACAGAGGATGAGGTTGCCAAGAAGCGTGCAGAGTACGATGATGCAAAACAGGCAATCTTGAATCAGGTGGATCCGGGTTGGTCTGATGTGGAGAAGGCACTGTTTCTGCACGATACCATCGTTGCCACCACCAGTTATGATCTGACCTACAGCAACTATGATGCCTATGATGTGCTGGTGAGCCATGAAGCCGTCTGTCAGGGATATGCACTGGCGTATATGGATCTGATGCGGGAGGCTGGCGTGGGTTGCTACTACCTTGCCAGCGATGAACTGAATCACGCCTGGAATATGGTGGAGATCGATGGGAGCTACTATCATGTAGATGCCACCTGGGACGATCCGACGCCGGATCAGCTAGGGTATGTACGCCACAAGAATTTCCTGTGTACGGACGAGGAGATCCGGGCACTGGAGCATGACGCTTCCGACTGGCAGGTCACCGGCTTTGATGTCCCGCCGAAGGCCTCCGACACCCGGTTTGTGGATTCCTTCTGGGATGACTCCGTTGCACCCATCGTGCCCATCAACGGCAGCTGGGCGACAGTTTTGTATGATTCGGCAAATTATGAGGGTAAGCTGAATCTGTATCGTTACAACAGCGAGGATCACACAGCCGGGGAAACGCTTTGCACCACCATTGACGAAAAGTGGTATGTCAGCGGGAACGCAGGCTCCTACTGGCTGAGTGTGTACAGCGGACTTGGCACATGGGAAGGTCGGCTGTATTACGGTACAGCGAATACCATTTACAGCATTCTGCCGGACGGCACTGACAAACAGGCATTCTATACGCTTACGGAGCAGGAAGCTGACCAGGGCAGCATCTATGGCATAACGGTGGATCACACCGGCTATTTACGGTATTCTATCAACGAAAAGCCCAATACTGAGGGTGTAATTTATGGAATCCAGCTGGAACAGACAAATCCGCCGACCCCAGATCCTGTTCTGGGAGATCTGGATGGAGACAGACAGGTCAGCGTTGCGGATATGGTACTGCTGCGGCGGTATCTGATCGGCAAGCCGGATCTGACAGGGGATGCAGCCGTAACGGCGGATCTCAATGCGGATAACAAGATCAATGCAATCGATCTGGTACTGCTCAAGAACATTCTCCTGAATCAGGAGGCATAAAGGCAACACCGCACAAAGCTCGCCTGTCGGCTTTGCGCAGCATCTGCTGACGAATTTTCCGTCATATCACACAAAAATTCCTTGAAATACGACAGTATTCCTGCGTCGTTTCTATGCAATCTGACGAAAAATCTGTTGGCACATCTACCACACATTCTTTGTGCGGTGTTGCCTAAACGGTTCGGGCATCTGAGTCCGGATTCCGATGCAGCATATGCCGGAGACTTCGGGCGAATTGAACAAATTCGTCCGTTGTTTTTCTGCTTTTTTTTCAGAAAATTTCGCGTCGGGGTCTTGTAAATTCCAATGGAATAGTGTAAAATATGGGGTAGGGTTGTTAAAAAACTAACAGCGGCTATTCACAATCATAAACAGAAAGGATGTCTTACAATGGCAGGTTTAAACAAGGTTTCCGTGGATGATATCAACGTAAAGGGCAAGCACGTTCTCGTGCGCTGCGATTTCAACGTTCCCCTTAAGGATGGGGTTATCACCAACGACAACCGGATTCAGGCTGCTCTTCCCACCATCAAGAAGCTGATTGCTGACGGAGGTAAGGTTGTACTGTGCTCCCACCTGGGCAAGCCGAAGAACGGTCCGGAGGATAAGTTCTCTCTGGCACCGGTTGCAAAGCGTCTGGCTGAGCTAGTAGATACCAAGGTGATCTTTGCAAAGGACGACAACGTTGTTGGCGAAAATGCCAAGAAGGCTGTTGCAGAAATGAAGGACGGGGAGATCGTTCTGCTTGAGAACACCAGATTCCGCGGTGCTGAGGAGACCAAGAACGGGGAAGCTTTCTCTAAGGAGCTGGCTGATCTGGTCAATGATGAAGTGTTTGTCATGGACGCATTCGGTTCTGCGCACCGTGCGCATGCTTCTACTGCCGGCGTGACCAAGTTTGTGAAGGAGACCGCTGTAGGCTATCTGATGCAGAAGGAAATTCAGTACCTGGGCAATGCTGTCGAGGTTCCGGTTCGTCCCTTCGTTGCAATTCTGGGCGGCGCAAAGGTGGCAGACAAGCTGAACGTAATTTCCAATCTGATCGAAAAGTGTGATACTCTGATCATTGGCGGCGGTATGGCTTACACCTTCCTGAAGGCAAAGGGCTACGAGGTTGGTACTTCTCTGGTTGACGATGAGAAGGTTGCATACTGCAAGGATATGATGGACAAGGCTGCAGCGGCAGGCAAGCAACTTCTGCTCCCCATTGATACCACCATTGCAAAGAGCTTCCCGGATCCCATCGATGCTGAGATCGAGGTTGCAGTGGTTGACGCTGACAAGATCCCGGCTGATCAGATGGGTCTGGATATCGGCACCAAGACCCAGCAGCTGTTTGCGGACGCAGTGAAGAGCGCAAAGACCGTTGTATGGAACGGACCGATGGGCGTATTTGAGAACCCGACACTGGCAAAGGGCACCATTGCAGTGGCTAAGGCATTGGCTGAAACTGACGCTACTACCATCATCGGCGGCGGCGATTCTCATCGGCGGCGGCGATTCCGCAGCAGCCGTTATGCAGCTGGGCTTTGCTGACAAGATGAGCCACATTTCCACTGGCGGCGGCGCATCCCTGGAATACCTGGAAGGCAAGGTTCTGCCGGGCGTTGCAGCAATCGCTGACAAGTAATCCCTTGCTGGATGAATCTATAGATTAGGAGTCATAATCATCATGAATAAAGCATTGAGACAGGCAGTTATTGCCGGTAACTGGAAGATGAACAAGAACAGAGCAGAGGCTGCTGAGCTGATCAACGCACTCAAGCCCATTGCTGCTGACAAGACCTGCGGTGTAATCATTTGCGTTCCGTACACCAATCTGGAAACCGCACTGGAGTTGACCAAGGGTACCAATATCAAGGTCGGCGCTGAGAACTGCCACTTCAAGAAGAGTGGCGCATTCACCGGTGAAATTTCCGCTGATATGCTCAAGGAAATGGGCGTGGAGTATGTAATCATCGGTCACTCCGAGCGCAGACAGTACTTTGCTGAAACGGATCTGACTGTCAACAGAAGAACTAAGGCTGCATTGGCTGCCGGTCTGAAGGTGATTCTGTGTGTTGGCGAAATGCTGGCGGAGCGTGAGGATGGTATTACAGAGGATGTGGTAGAGCTCCAGACTGTTGCAGCATTCACCGGCATTTCCGCTGAGGATGCAAAGAACGTGATCATCGCTTACGAGCCTGTATGGGCAATCGGCACCGGCAAGACCGCAACTGCTGACCAGGCAGAGGAGGTTTGCGGCTTCATCCGCAAGGTGGTAGCCAATAAGTACGGCAAGGAGATTGCAGACGGCATGACCATTCAGTACGGCGGTTCCATGAACGAAAAGAACTGCGCTGAGCTGCTGGCAAAGGAGGACATCGATGGCGGTTTGATCGGCGGCGCTTCCCTGGTGGCTGAAAAGTTCGGCGTTCTGCTGGCTGAGGCTTCTAAGTAAATTTGCAGTGGGGCGGACGTTGTTCGCCCCATTTGAGTAAAGGATGGAAAGTATGAGCAAAAAACCTATTGCACTGATTATCATGGACGGATTCGGCATCAACCCGGACACCTACGGCAATGCCATTAAGGCAGCTGCAACCCCTTACCTGGACAGCTATTTTGCAAACTGCCCTAATACCACCATCGGCGCATCCGGCATGTGTGTTGGTCTGCCGGATGGGCAGATGGGCAACTCTGAGGTTGGTCACACTAACATTGGCGCCGGTCGTATCGTGTACCAGGAGCTGACCCGGATCACCAAGTCCATTCAGGATGGTGATTTCTTTACCAACGAGGCTCTTACCGGAGCGGTGGAGAACTGTAAGAAGAACGGCAGCGCTCTGCATCTGATGGGTCTGCTGTCCAGCGGCGGCGTGCACAGCCACAACTCCGCGGCGTGCCCAGCCACAACTCCCACCTGTATGGTCTGCTGGAGCTTGCAAAGCGTGCAGGTCTGACCAAGGTGTATGTACACTGTTTCATGGACGGTCGTGACGTTCCTCCCTCCAGTGGCAAGGATTTCATTGTGGAGCTGCAGGAGAAGATGCAGGAGATCGGCGTGGGCGAGATCGCAACCATCAGCGGCAGATACTACGCAATGGACCGGGATCACAACTGGGATCGTGTGCAGAAGGCATATGACGCCATGGTTAACGGCAAGGGCAACCAGTGCCCCTGTGCAAAGCAGGCGATGGAGGATTCCTACGCTGCTGAGGTGACCGATGAATTCGTTGTGCCCACCGTCATCAACAAGGATGGGATGGTGCATTCCGGTGATAGCGTGATCTTCTTCAACTTCCGCCCCGACCGTGCCCGTGAGATCACCCGTACCTTCGTTGATCCGGCATTTGACGGCTTTGCACGGGAGAAGCTGGGTGTGTATTTCGTATGCTTTACCCAGTATGATGCCACCATGCCCAACGTGGAGATCGCATTCAAGCCCCAGTCCTTGAAGAATACCTTTGGTGAATATGTATCCGAGCATGGTCTGACCCAGCTGCGGATTGCAGAAACTGAAAAGTATGCACATGTTACTTTCTTCTTCAATGGTGGTGTGGAAAAGCAGTATCCCGGTGAGTCCCGGATTCTGGTTGACTCTCCGAAGGAAGTTGCAACCTACGATCAGAAGCCGTCCATGAGCGCTTATGAGGTTGCAGTGAAGGCGATCAATGCCATCAATGCAGATACGCTGGATGTGATCATTCTGAACTTTGCAAACTGCGATATGGTTGGGCATACCGGCGTGTTTGATGCGGCAAAGGCAGCTGTGGAAGCTGTGGATACCTGCGTTGGAGCTGTTGTGAAGGCTGTGACCGATCACGGCGGCGTTGCACTGATCACTGCGGATCACGGCAATGCAGACAAAATGTATGAGGCAGACGGTTCTCCCTTTACTGCGCATACTACCAATGTGGTTCCCTTTATCGTAGTGGGCAGAAATGATGTAAAGCTGCGGGAAGGCGGCGTACTGGCGGACATTGCTCCCACCATGCTCAAGCTTTTGAATATGGAACAGCCGGAGGAAATGACCGGGAAGTCCATCATTCTCTGATTAATTCGTCTCAATTTGCGGAGAGATTTTTTGGGTCTCTCCGCTTTTTTTGTGTTCACAGATTATAAGCAATAAGTTTACATTGTATCCGTTTTGCTTGCCTGGATTCGTTTGACTTTGCGGGAGAGGTATGATATAATAAATTAAATAATGCTTGGAGGGAACAATATGCAATGTGAGAAATGCGGTGGTGAACTGAATGAGAAGGGCCGATGCCATGTGTGCGGCAAAAAGAAACGACGTTCAAAGGGGTACGTTGTAGGGCATTCCTTTTTGCTGGTGCTGGCAACTTTGATCCTGGTGAATCATCTGATCGCATGTGCCACTGCACGGGTGCTGCTGAATAAGGATGTAATCCACAAAGCGCTGGAGAATGTGAAGTTTTCTACGGTGGATGTGATGCATGATGAAGAAAAAATGACTCTGGCAGAGTACATACGCCGGGAATATGTAACAGATCCGGCAGTCACCACCGGAGATGTGGAGGCTGTGCTGAACCAGATGAACCTGGAAGCCCTGGCGATGCGCAAGCTGGACAACTATCAGAATTACTACCGGGGGACGGAAGATACGCTGGAGACCATTACGCCCCAGGAGATCGTGGATATACTCGACAAGAATCAGGCAATGATCCAGGAGAAGCTACAGATTGAAATCACCCAGGCGGACAAGGATACGCTGGTGGCAGAAATGCAGGATTCCTGTACCGCATACAATGAAGGTGTGGTGCGGTACTACAACACCGGAATCGGAAGGTTCTGGAACCGGTTGCAGCTGAATCTTTGGTTCATGCTGGGTGAACTGGTGCTGCTGGTTGTGATTTTGGTTCGCTGGTGCGTGCTGTTTTGCAGCGGCAGAGGCCGGGCAGCACATGGTATCCGTGCGTTTGCCATCACGCTGCTGGTTCCTTCCGGCATATATACTTTGGGCGGCGTTGGCGGATATGTGGCTGCAAAGTATCTGTTTCAGGAACTGCCTGTTCTGGCGGACATCACCTCCGGTGCATCAGCACCCCTGCTGATGTTCGGCGGCATTGGCGTCTTGGCTGCCGTGTTTATGCTGATTCTGGCTTCCATGATTCTGTCACTGACCAAGAAGCCTGCGGCAGAGCCGGAGATCCTTTCTGAGATTCCGACAGCAGCACCTGAATGTGTGGAAGCACCGGTGCAGGAGTCTGTGCCTGTTGCAGCCGGAGTATCCGATGAGCCTGCGCCTCTGTCCGCTGCATCTGAGACACCGACTGGGGAAGCGCTAACGTCTACGGCTTCAGAGGAGGAATCGCCTGCTGAGATGCTTGACGATGCACCCACTGGGGGCACATCCGTGTCAGAGGAGGCGGCCGCTCCGACAGGGGAACCGATTGCTCCGGCGGAAGAACTGCCCACTGAGCCGGCAGCAGCATCTCCAGATGAAACAACTCCAGCACAGGCGCCTGCCCCTGTATTCTGCAAGGAATGCGGAACACAGATTCTCCAGCCCGGCGTGCAGAAATTCTGCATTAAGTGCGGAAAGAAGCTGGATTCATAATGATGAAAAAAGTCCTGCATCCTCAGATGCAGGACTTTTTATATGCTTTATCATATAGGGGAGTGCTTGAAAAATTCACAGGATGCTGTTGCATTTTTTAATAGAATGTGTTACAATAGGTTATCAGAATATGCTCCAATTTTATATCTTGATAAGGCGGTGACAGCAATGGAAGCGATACAACCATCTTTTGCGCCAGTGAAT
Organism: Ruminococcus sp. CAG:379; assembly: GCF_000434255.1. NCBI lineage: Bacteria > Bacillati > Bacillota > Clostridia > Eubacteriales > Oscillospiraceae > Ruminococcus > Ruminococcus sp. CAG:379. The sequence goes on from NZ_FR894911.1 coordinate 80,649, forward strand.
ATCTGCTATGCATGCAGCGATCACTACACACCCTATCTGGGGGTCAGTTTATATTCTCTGCTGCGTAATGCAAACCCCAAGCGGCTGTACGATATTTTGGTTCTCCACCGGGAGATTCAGGCGTCCAACCGGGTCATGATCCGTCAGATTGCCCGCCGGTATCCGAATGTCAAGCTGCGGTTTGTGAATCTCAACCGGTATGACGAAGCGCTGCGTTCTGACCTGGGCAGCTATTACACCATTGAAACCAATTACCGGTTGTTCCTGCTTTCGGAGCTGTTTGCATCCTATCGGCGTATGATCTATCTGGATACGGACACGGTGGTTACCGGGGATATTTCCAGGCTGTTTGACCTTCCGCTGGAGGGCTGTGCGCTGGGTGCGGCACCGGATGTGGGCGTGCAGATCTTAAAGCACACCAAGCGGGCGGTGTTCTGCGGCAATATGCCCTACAATATCACGGATTATGTCAAGCAGGTGCTGCATCTGCCCGGGACGGACGGATATTTCAACGCAGGGGTGCTGCTGCTGGATCTTGCCGCATGCCGGGAGCTTGTGACCTTTGAACAGGTTTGCCGGACTTTGCACAGCAACCAGTTATACTATAATGACCAGGATGTGCTGAACATTCTGTTTCATGAGCATGTAAAGCTGCTGGATGTGTCCTGGAACTACACCAATAACATAGCCATGGAGCGAAGGGATCCGGAACGACAGGCAATTGTGGCACCCTATCTGCGGGATAACTACTCAATCGTGCATTACATCAGTGCGAACAAACCCTGGAATGCTGAAGTTCCACTGGGAGATGTTTACCATAATTATCAAAAAGAAAAGGAAGCGTATGAGAATGGAAAAAAATAAACGCAGCACACTCAGAAAAAAGATCGTCGGCATTCTCTGTATTGCCGCTATGACAGCAAGTCTTGCTACCGGCATGGCGATGTCTGTTATGGCTGTGCCGGAACAGACATCAGTTCCGGAAATCGTGACTGAGGCTGTTTCTCTGCCTCAGTATGCGTCCACCTCTGTGATGGATGAGGCAAACGCCATCCAGATCACCCTGGGAGCGGATCTGATCGAAAACAACCAGATCAGTCTGAACCTGGATCAGGACGGGGCAACCTATGTCATCTCCGGCAGCAACTACATCAATGACGCTTATGTGGACACAACGATTACTGTACCAGGTCGCACAACAGTCCATGTGATTTTTGACGGTGTGGACATAAAAAATGATGACGGAGAAATCGGCTGCGGCGGAAATTACGGCACGGTGGATCTGTTGAACATTGCAGGTACTATGAACGTGTACACCAAGGCGGATTCCACCTTGGCATTCCGAGCCTGCTCCTTTGCCGGTGTAATGAATTTTCAAAGCTACGGGGAGCAGAGCGGAAAGCTGACTCTGACGAATGTTGACGGTGCAGCTATAAGCTTCAATGAAGACATGAATGGCCCATTGTTCAACATGTTTGGAGGCAACGTTGCATTTGATGTGGGCAGTCATAATAATTTACCGTTTTATACAAAGTACAATATGTCCGGCGGAACGCTCTATTTAAAAGCATTCTATCTTCCCACGAACTTTGTGCTCACTGGCGGGAATTTGATCAATGATGTTACGTATGACTGGGGTGGACCTGCGAGAAATGCAGCAGGACAGGAGCTGCACAATTACACGGTTACCCTGCCGGATATCACCGCTCCCACAGCCATTACCCAGGTGGGCGGTTCTTCCTGGTCAGGACTTTATACGGACGAAACAGGTAAGGTGACCCTGTGGACGCCGGAGACATTCACTACTTATGACGAGGCTTATTACTTCTACACTGAGGATACTTGCTACAAGCTATCAATGGTAAATTCTGGGGTTGCTGCTGAAAAGCTGGATGCAGCAGTACATACTGTAACCTTCAATATGCCGGATGGTTCTACCCGGTTGATTCAGATTTATGACGGTGGCAACGTGGAGCTGCCCGCAGTGCCGGAGGGCTGTACCGTTACATACTCCACTGAGGACGGCGAATTTGACGGACAGAACATCACCAAGGACTATACAGTCAATGTTCAGCAGTTTTGTCCGATCGTCATCGACGGTGTGGTTCAGGAGCCGGTGCTTTATGGCACGGTGTTTACCTTGCCGGATGGACAGGGTTATGCAGATCAGAACGGCAAGGTCTACACGGAACGTCTGGTGATACAGGGGCCTATGACCTTGTATACGGTTAAGGCAGCGGTGAAGGAAAATGAATCCTACGTTGCGATTGAAAACCAGGAGGATATCCGGGCATATAATGCGCTGCTGAACAAAGATGTCAATGCGAATGCGTTGCTGCTGAATGATGTGACCATGCCTTCGGATCTTATAATCGGCAATGGGAACAATACATACACTGCAACCTTTGACGGGAACGGATATACCATGACGGTGGCATATACGGATGAAAGCGCAAATGCAGCAGCACCCTTTGGTGCTCTTAGTAACGGTGGTGTGATCCGTAATTTGCATGTAGATGGTGATGTGACGGCAGTTGGATGTGCGGGCGGTATTGCTTTGTCTGCTAATAATAACGCATTGATTGAAAACTGCACCAGCAGTGTGAATGTTAAGCTGCTGGGTAACAGCACACAATCAGGATCCAGTGTCGTAGCGGTACAAGCAGGCGGCTTTGTGGGCAGTTCAGATACCGGAGCGTACTTTACCAACTGCCTGTTTGACGGAACGGTGACCCATGAAAGCATGGAGAATAGTCTGGCATATCTGGCAGGATTCTCTGGCTGTTCAACATATAGTCCTTATTTGACCAATTGCCTGATGCTTGGTACGGTGCAGGGGAATGAGGGAGATGAAACCTCTGCGTTTTATGGATTCTGCAGCACAAGTACGCTGGCATCTTATTACGACTCCGGTCTGACATTTACCAGAGAGCAGGGTAATGGACTGACTGAGGAGCAGCTTTCCGGCGGTGAAGCGGCTTATCGGCTGGGAGAAGCCTGGGGACAGGTGCTGGGTCAGGAAAGCAGACCTCGGGTAGGTGGTTCCAGAGTGTATCAGATCAATGTGTATGCGGACTGCAAGGCAGATACCGTACCCACTACCGCTTATTCCAATATCAATCAGGACGTCCGCCCGGCACATGTGTATCAAGACGATAAGTGCAGCGTATGCGGTAACTTTGAGGACGGCATCGGTGCACAGCTGCTGGGTAACAGCCTGACCATCGACAACAGTGCAATCCGACTGAATGTGTATATGGGGCTGGATGAATCCGTTCAGAACCCGGAAGAAACTTACATGCAGTTTACCACGCCAGATGGCAAGGTGGAAAAGCAATACCTGCGCGATGCAATACTAAATACAGACGGCAGCTATACCTTCTACTGCATGGTACCAGCACAGTACATTCACGAGAAATACACGGTACAGATATTCGCAGCCAAGGGAGAGGGTAAGATTTATCACTGCTCCGTTGAGGATTATCTGAACACAATCCTGAAAAACAAAGACAACAATACAGAATACGCAGCTGCAGCAGACCTGGTTCAGGCACTGTCCAACTACGGTACTTATGCAAAGGCGTACTTTGATCCGGATGCGGATCCGATTCCCATGACGGAGGAAATGGAGCACTTATCCATTCCGAATTGTCGGCCTTATACACTGAACGATCTGCCGGAGGGCATCTCCTACTACGGCTTCAGTCTGGTGCTGAATTCCCAGGTGACCATGCGTCATTACTTCGTTGTGGAGGACCCCGCCCTTGCAGAGCAGTATAACATGAAGCATAGAAGTGGCAAGTACTACATGATTGAAGTGGATTACAGCATGTCCGAGCTGCGGACAGACAAAACAATCGTTGTGGGAGACTGGGGCATTGCCTGCATGCCGTTAAGCTATGTACAGGCGGCGTGCGAGCAGTCTAAGGATGAAAAACTGATCGCATTGGTAAAATCTCTTTACATGTATGATAATGAGGTATACACCTACAATCTGAATAAAGGAGGGGAATAAGCATGAAGGAAGCTTACAGCAAGCCGGAACTGGAAATCGTAGAGTTTGCATGTGACGATGTGATCACCACGAGCGATCCGTTTGATCCGGACGAAAACGAACTGCCGGTATTCAAGTAATACCAACCAACGAAGAAAGCGCCTCATTTGAGGCGCTTTCTTTTTTTAAGGTAACACCGCACAAAGAATGCGTGGTAGATGTACCAACAGATTTTTCGTCAGCAGATGCTGCGCAAAGCCGACAAGCGGGCTTTGTGCGGTGTTGCCTTAAAACAGCCGGAACAGGTGTGCGTGCACCTGCGCCGGCTGTTTATTTATGCGGATTCTCCGTTGGTGAGGGTGATGAAATCCCCGTTGGCATAGCCAAGCTGTCCATCGTAGGACACCACATACCAGTTTTCCACCGCTCCGTAGATCTGAACGGCGCTGCCGTCCGGAATGCTGCCCAGAATGCTGCCTTCCATAGAAGGATATCCCCGCAGATTCAGGGCGGAACCGTCTGCCGTGACGATGCCGGTACGGATGCCGGAGGGTTTGTTGAAGGGGATGCCGAAATAATCCGCCAGGGACTGGGCGATATTGGCGGCTATAGGTTGCAGATTGCCTTTGATCCAGGCTACATCCTCCGGATTATCGTGATAGCCGATTTCCGCCAGCACTGCAACTGCTCTGGTCTGGGTTACCTCCCCAAGACTTGTGGTGGCAAGCGCATTGCTCCGCTGGGGCAGGGGATAGATGCTCTTGAAATTGTTTGCCATAATAGTTGCCAGCCGTTCGCTGTTGTAGCTGACCGGGGAATAGTACACGTCAATACCACGGAGCTGTCCTGCCAGGGATTCCGGTGCCGCATTGGTGTGCAGTGCCAGATGCACATCATAGTATCCGGCGTTGGAATCCCGGATGGCGCCGAGTACGTTCCGGTCCGGATCGTTCCGTACAAAGGATATGCCGCTGGCAAGCAGATAGGGCTCCAGGGCATCCGCCAGCAGATTCATATACTGTTCTTCGTTTCCGCCGTTTACATAGGTATTCCACTCCTGGGTGGACGGACTTAAAAAAATACGGGGCATAGTGTTCCTCCTCATAATGGCTGTATTCTGTATGCATTCTATGCGCCGGAGCAGCTTTACAGAACCGGCATAACCTTGTCCGGTGCAGCATATAGTGTGACAGGAGGCGATGAGCATGCAGAAAGGAACAGGACTGAACCTTGGGCTTCGGTATGTGCCTGAGAGCACCGCCCAGGGAATCCGGCGGCTGCCGGAGCATCAGCAGGCGCAGATCCAGGAGATCCGGCTTCGGGTACAGCAGCTGCCCCGGGTATATGACGGAAGAACGGAGCAGCCCCTGCCGGGTTGTGAGCCGCTGCGGCAGGCGCAGCTTCAGGCGTGTCTGAAAACTGCCTGCGCCGATTCCTTGTACAGCTTTCAGCGAGAGCTATCCCAGGGCTTTGTCACGGTAGAAGGCGGTAACCGGATCGGGTTTTGCGGCAATGGGGTGATCCGGGACGGGGAAGTGGAAACCATTCGGTATGTGAGCAGTTTGAATATCCGGATTGCAAAACAGGTGCTTGGCTGCGGACAGGCTCTTTATGAGAAGCTTTTTGCACAGAGCCGGCAAAGTGTACTGCTGCTGGGGCCGCCCGCCAGTGGCAAGACCACCATGCTCCGGGATTTGTGCCGGCTGCTTGGCGG
>NZ_FR894912.1:0-23185 GCF_000434255.1 Ruminococcus sp. CAG:379
CTGACACCTCTATCCCTGTTCATTGCCCGGTTCATTGCCCGCCGCACCTACAGCATGTTCCGGCAGCAGTCTCAGGTGCGGGGAGAGCAAACGGCACTGATCGATGAAATGATTGGCAACCAGAAGGTGGTGCAGGCATTTTCCCACCAGGCAGAGAGCATGGAGCAGTTCGATGAAATCAACGATCGTCTTGCCCGATGCTCCCTGCAGGCTACCTTCTTTTCCTCCATCACCAATCCGGCAACCCGCTTTGTCAACAGCGTGGTCTATGCAAGCGTGGCGCTGGCAGGCGCTTTGATGTGTATTTCCACTGCCGGAGCCGCTGTGCCCTTTACGGTAGGTCAGCTGTCTTGCTTCCTGTCCTACGCAAACCAGTATACCAAGCCCTTCAACGAGATCTCCGGGGTCATCACCGAGCTGCAAAACGCTCTTGCATGTGCTGCACGGATCTTTGAGCTGATCGAGGAAACGCCCCAGATTCCGGATCCGGCAGATGCTGCCGAGCTGGGGCATGTGGCAGGGAACCTGTCTATTTCGGATGTATCCTTCTCCTATGTGCCGGATCGGAAACTGATCGAGCATCTGAATCTCACCGTCAAGCCCGGACAGCGCATTGCCATTGTGGGACCCACCGGCTGCGGCAAGACTACCGTCATCAATCTGCTGATGCGGTTTTATGATGTGGATCAAGGGTCTATCTCCGTGGAAGGGAAGGACATCCGGAACGTCACACGACACAGCCTGCGCAGCAGCTACGGCATGGTCTTGCAGGAAACCTGGCTGAAGGCAGGAACCATACGGGAAAATATCTGTATGGGAAAGCCAGATGCCACAGAGGAAGAACTGCTTCAGGCATCCAAAGCTGCACATGCACACAGCTTCATCAAGCGACTGCCCCAGGGCTATAACACCGTGATCGGAGAGGATGGAGGCAGCCTGTCCCAAGGGCAAAAGCAGCTTCTGTGCATTGCCAGAGTGATGCTCTGCCTGCCCCCCATGCTGATCCTGGATGAGGCAACCTCCTCCATTGATACCCGGACGGAGCTGAAGATCCAGGAGGCATTCTCCCGGATGATGCAGGGGAGAACCAGCTTTATTGTGGCACACCGGCTTTCCACCATCCGAGAGGCGGATGTGATTCTGGTGATGCAGGATGGTCACATCATTGAACAGGGGAATCATAGCACACTTCTTGCAAAAAATGGTTTTTATGCAAACCTGTATAATAGTCAATTTGCCCGGTAAATGCTAACTGTTAACATTTACTAGGACGTTTGTTATAATGTTGAGGAATAGGAGGCAGCAGGGTATGAGAAAGAGAGACGTTGCCGTTGCCGCAGTCACCGCCGTTCTGGTACTGGCGATCGGCGGATTGATCTGCTGGGTTTTATATACACACGGCATAAAGGGTCTGAATAAGCCCATTATGCAGACTCTCACCGGGAACAACAGTCAATATGCAGAAGAACCGGCAACCATGCCGGAGAATGCGCCCAAATGGGACAGTGAGCAAACAGAAAGCTATCCTGCCATTGCAGCTCATATGAAATTACAGGGCAGAACCATGCGGGACGAGGATCAGATCACCTGGCTGGTACAGAGCGGTTCTGCCGCAGAATTTACGGTAACCGGCACGAAAGCAGTTCTGACCCTGGCAGGGGACGGAACTGCACTTGGCAAGGAAAACCACAAGCCCCGGTATGCAGTGTATCTGGACGATCAGCTGCTGACGGATGCACTGATGCGCACCAAGGAGCTGGAGATCCCTCTGTTTGAATCCAACCAGCCCAGAACCGCCAGTGTCAAGGTAATCCAGCTTTCGGAAGCCGGATACGGAGCGATCGGTGTGAAGCATGTAACCGTTACATCCATTTACCAGGAGCCGGTACAGCCCATTCCAGTCAAGGATCTGCGAATCGAGTTTATCGGAGATTCCATCACCTGCGGCTATGGCGTAGAAACCAAATCGGAAAAGGACTCCTTCACCACCGGCACGGAGAATTTCACCAAAACCTATGCCTACCTAACAGCCCGGATGCTGAATGCAGATTACAGCGCTGTATGCTACAGCGGTTACGGCATCGTTTCCGGCTGGACAGGGGATGGGCAAAAAAAGCCGGACAGCATTCTGCCAAAGTATTATAATCTGATCGGGATCCTGCCCAAATACAAAAAACAGTGGGATTTTGAGCATGTGGAGCAGAATGACGTGGTGGTTATCAACCTGGGCACCAACGATTACTCCTATCTAAGTCCCAGCTTTTCCAGCCGTTCCAAGGAGTTTATCAAGGGCTATGCGGACTTTCTCAAACAAGTACGCCAGAAGAACCCCAATGCCTACATTTTCTGCACCATGGGTACCATGGGAGGGGAATCGGTGTACGGATTGATCGAGCAGGCGGTGGGGGAATACAGCGCCGCCACTGGAGACACCCGGATCAAAAGCTATGCCTCTCCGGTTCAGACCCAGGAGGACGGCTATGGCGCCGATTATCACCCTTCCGTCAAAACCCAGCAAGACAGCGCCCAGCTGCTCACGGAGGAAATCTGCAACACTCTGGACATCCAGCCAGGCGGCAGTTTTCAGTAAGAGATAGAAAACCCCCTTCATGCGAAATGCATGAAGGGGGTTACTTTATGATTTACACGTTCATTCCCATGTTGATGGCGCGCAGGTTGTTTTCAATCAGATGCGCACGCTTCGGAGGGATCAGCTTCTCCAGACCCTTGCGGATCACTTCATCGGAGAACATACCGGTTTCCTTGAGCATTTTGCCCAGCAGAATGATGTTTGCTGCCTTGGGCAGGTTTGCATCGGTTTCCATCTGGGTTGCGGGTACATAGAAGCACTGAATATCCGGTGTTTCCACAGTGGTGTCCACCAAAGTGCTGTCCACAAATGCCATACCGCCCTTGCGAACACTGCCGATGAACTTATCGTAAGAAGGCTGATTCAGTGCGATCAGCAGATCCGGTGTCAAAACCAGGGGAGAACCGATGGGCTCGTCAGAGATGCAAACGGAGCAGTTACAGGTACCGCCACGCATCTCCGGACCGTAGGACGGAAGCCAAGACAACTCCTTGCCGTCGATCAGCGCACAGTATGCGAGGAGCTTGCCGGCAAACAGAATACCCTGACCGCCAAAGCCAGCCAGCAGAATATCATATTTCATTACTTTTCTCCTCCTTCAGCTGTAACATCCTTATATATGCCCAGCGGGTAGTATGGGATGCACTCATCCTGCAGACGCTTGATCGCCTCCAGTGGAGTCATGCCCCAGTTGGTCGGACAGGTGGAGAGTACTTCTACAATGGACAGACCGCGCTTTTCCTTCTGGTTTTCAAACGCCTTGCGAATCGCCTTCTTGGTTTCCCGGATGTGGGGAACGGTATCTACAGCAACACGCTGTGCCAAAGCAGTACCACTGAGGGTAGCCATCATCTCGCATACCCGGATCGGGTAGCCGGCAAGCTCTGTGTCACGGCCGAAGGGAGTGGTCTGGGTAACCTGACCCGGAATGGTGGTAGGTGCCATCTGACCGCCGGTCATGCCGTAAATGGTGTTGTTGATGAAGATCACAACGATGTTCTCGCCTCTTGCGCCAACATGAACGGTTTCCGCAGTACCAATGGCAGCCAGGTCGCCGTCGCCCTGATAAGTGAACACATACTTGTCCGGGTTGGAACGCTTAACGCCGGTTGCAACAGCCGGTGCTCTGCCGTGGGGCGCTTCGATCATATCACAGTTGAAATAATTGTAAGCAAATACGGAGCAGCCAACCGGACATACACCGATGGTCTCGCCCTCAATGCCCATCTCATCCAGAACTTCGCACAGCAGTCTATGTACAATACCATGGGTACAGCCAGGACAGTAGTGCATCGGCGTGTCGCAAAGTGCGTGGGGTCTTTCAAATACAGTAGCCATTTTATTTCAAGATTCTCCTTGCAGGAGAACCCACTCCTTTCGCAAAATTTAGAGGCTCTTGATATGTTCCAGGACTTCAACCGGAGTCGGGATCACACCACCGGTTCTGCCGAAGAAGGAAACAGGCTTGGAACAGTTGATCGCCAGCTTGACATCATCGATCATCTGACCCATGGACATTTCTACGCACAGCAGCTTGGATGCGTGCTGGCAAGCCTGGTTAATCTCCTTGACCGGGAAGGGCCACAGGGTCTTGGGACGGAACATGCCGACCTTGATGCCCTCTGCACGGGCGCTGTTTACTGCGGACTTTACCACACGGGCGGTCGCACCGTATGCACATACCACAATGTCAGCATCCTCAGTCAGGTACAGTTCAGCGTCAGTCTCATTCTCCTTGATGATGTCGTACCGCTTGTAGCGCTCAATGACCTGCTCTTCCAGGTCGGTAGCATTGATGTACAAGGAGTTGATGATGTGGTGTTCACGCTTGTTGCCATGACCATTGGCAGCCCAGGAGGACTTGTCAATGCTGTTTGCCTTGATTTCCGGGAACTGAACCGGCTCCATCATCTGACCCAGCAGACCGTCTGCCAGGATCATAGCAGGCATCCGGTACTTGTCAGCGGTGTCAAACGCCTTGACAACCATGTCCACCATTTCCTGTACGGAGGAAGGAGCGAATACAAGCAACTGGAAGTCGCCGTGACCCAGTGCCTTGGTAGCCTGCCAGTAGTCAGCCTGGGAAGGCTGGATACCGCCCAGACCCGGGCCGCCTCTCTGCACGTTGATGATCACTGCCGGAACATCGGAACCGGCAATATAGGAAATGCCCTCAGACTTCAGGGAGATCCCGGGAGAAGAGGAGGAGGTCATAGCCCGAACGCCGGTGGAAGCAGCGCCCAGTACCATGTTGATGGCTGCGATTTCTGACTCAGCCTGCAGGAACACGCCGCCCTCCTTGTGCATACGCTTTGCCATATATGCGGAAAGCTCAGTCTGGGGCGTAATGGGGTAACCGAAGAAACACTTACAGCCGGCTCTGATGGCTGCTTCAGCAAGAGCTTCATTGCCCTTCATAAGATTTTTTTCCAAGATGCGAAACTTCCTTTCTTTCCAACAAGTGGATTACTTTTCAACTGTAATTGCGCAGTCCGGGCACATCATAGCGCACATTGCACAGCCGATGCATGCCGCATCATCTGTACAGGCAGCCGTGAAGTAGCCTTTCTTGTTGCGCTTTTCCTTTGAAATCGCAACAATATGCTTCGGGCAGGCTGTGGTGCAAAGCCCGCAGCCCTTGCAGCGCTCAAACAATACTGTCATCTTAGCCATGGTCTGATTCTCCTTTCCGGAAAAAATGTTATTGGTTGCAAGGGGTGGCAGCCATTAGTCCCAGATGGGACGGACATGCACATGAACCGGATGCAGCCCCACACCTGATGGCGATAGTCGATCGTCATAGGTCGTGTACAAAAGTGGAAGATCCGCCTGCCGTGCCAGTTCCTGGGCAAAGGGCAGGGAGGACTCGATATGGGCAACGGTGGTTTCACAGCCCAGATTGGAATTGTTGACGATTCCGGTATGCTTCATATGGGAAGCCTGCTCGATTTCGTACATCATCGTCAGGGCTTCCTGGGGGGTCTTGGTCAGATAGCGATAGCAATTGATCACATAGAGCATGTCCAGGCAGTCGGCATACTGCGAGAATGCCTCTGCATAGCGGCCCAATGCGGTTGCGCCTGCATCGTCTCCACCCACGTCCACGATCAGGTAGCCCGGATCGGATGCGATCCGCTCCAGATCAAAATTCAGAACCGGAATGTCCACGTTGCTGTTTGCGTAATCCGGCGTAATCATGGTGACACCGTGCTCAGCAAAAAGCCTGCCGAAATCCGCAGTGCGGAAATAGGGATTGACGATGTCCAGATCCACGATGCTGACAGGCTCCCCGGTACGGGCAGCCTCCAGCGCCAGATTTACGGAATAATTGGTTTTACCGGTGCCGTAATGCCCGGTTACAATGGTGATTTTTTTCATATTACTCATGTGCATCCCCTTGATGCTGCAAGCCGTAGGCAAGTGTCATCAGGCTGTCGCCCAGATGCACATTTTCTACGATGATCTGTTCCTGTTCATGCTCCAGCCGCAGGTCATAGTGACTGAAGTTCCAGAAGGCACGAACCCCCAGCTTCACCAACTGATGCGCCAGGTCATGGGCGGCGGTTTTCGGAATGCAAAGCACAGCCATAACCGGATGATTTGCGGCGCAGAACGCCTCCAGGTTTTCGATGGGATCCACCGTGACCCCGGCAATCTGCTTACCGCACAGTGCATGGTTGCTGTCGAAAATGCCGATCAGCTTACAGCCCCGCTTTTCAAAATCAATGTGCTGCGCAATGGCTTTTCCAAGGTTGCCTACGCCAATGAGAATGGTTTTGTTGCCTGCGTGCACGCCAAGAATCTTCCCAATCTGGGCGTGAAGCTCCGTCACATTATAACCGTAGCCCTGCTGTCCGAAGCCGCCGAAGCAGTTCAGATCCTGACGGATCTGGGAAGCGGTCAGCCCCATACGCTCTGCAAGCTCCCGGGAGGAGATCCGGATCATTCCCTGACGTTCCAGTTCACCGAGAAAGCGATAGTAACGGGGCATCCGACGAATCACCGAATGAGAGATACTATCTTTTGCCATGCGATTGCCTTTCCGGGATTTAGCCCATCAACTTTGCCAGACGGCAGTTGATTTCCTCCAGGAACTCCTTGGAGTTCACCTTCTTCTTGTTTTCCAGACTGGACAGCAGGTACAGATCTCCTGTCATGATGCCGTCTTCAATGGTCTGGATGGTTGCCTGCTCCAGATTATCCGCATAGCGAACCAATTCCGGAATGCTGTCCAGCTCACCACGCTTGCGGAGCGCACCGCTCCATGCAAAGATGGTTGCAACGGAGTTGGTGGAGGTTTCCTCTCCCTTCAGATGCTTGTAGTAATGACGCTGAACTGTGCCATGTGCAGCTTCATATTCATACACGCCGGTGGGGGATACCAGAACGGAAGTCATCATAGCCAGGCTGCCATAAGCGGTGGATACCATGTCGGACATCACATCCCCGTCGTAGTTCTTGCATGCCCAGATATACCCACCGTTGGAACGGATCACCCGTGCCACTGCATCATCGATCAGGGTGTAGAAATATTCAATGCCGGCTGCTTCAAACTTTTCCTTGTACTCCGCTTCAAAGATCTCTGCGAAAATATCCTTGAACCGGTGGTCGTACTTCTTGGAAATGGTGTCCTTTGTGGCAAACCATACATCCTGCTTGGTGTCCAGACCGTAGGAGAAGCAGGAACGGGCAAATCCGGCAATGGACTGGTCAATGTTGTGCAGACCCTGGATAATGCCGTCGGTCTTGAAATCGTGGATCAGCTGGCGGGTTTCCTTGCCCTCAGCATCGGTCACAACCAGCTCCGCCTTACAGCCGCCCTTCACCTGCATCTCGGTGTTCTTGTACACATCCCCATAAGCGTGACGGGCGATGGTAATGGGCTTTGTCCAGGTAGGAATGTAGGGGGTAATGCCCTTGACCAGGATGGGGGTTCGGAACACGGTACCATCCAGGATGGCACGGATGGTGCCGTTGGGGGACTTCCACATTTCCTTCAGGTTGTATTCGGGCATTCTTGCTGCGTTGGGTGTAATGGTAGCGCACTTTACAGCCACACCGTATTTCTTGGTGGCTTCTGCGCTGTCCAGGGTCACCTGGTCACTGGTTTCATTCCGGTGAACCAGTCCCAGGTCGTAGTAATCCACATTCAGATCCACATAGGGCGTGATGAGAATATCCTTGATCCACTGCCACAGGATCCGGGTCATTTCGTCCCCGTCCATTTCGACCAGGGGCGTTTTCATCTGAATTTTGCTCATCGGGGTATACCTCCTTGTATGAAATGTTGTATTGCCTTAGTGAAAGGAAAAAACCAAAATCAAAGCAACAACCATTGCTGCAATTACGCCGATTACTCTGGCAGTACGAGGCTCCATATCAAACTTCTTGGTGCAGAGGGTCTGTATGCCGTACATGACCGCTGCGATAATCACGACCAGGATCAGATCCTTGGCAGAGCGAATGCGGTAGTGCCGAGCCATAATCGGCAGAGTGGAGAGAAAATACATGATTCGATCCCTCTTTCTGTTATAAAATAAGGTCTTACTTCAATGCTTCTCTGGTGTAATCCAGCAGACCGCCTGCCAGTACGATATCCTTAGTTCTGCCGCTGAGCTCACACAGCACCGGAATGTCAATGCCCTTGGTCTTATCCCGGAGGGTCAGCTGGGATTCGCCGGCTTCAATTGCCTTGCGTACATTCGCCAACTCCAGTTCATCCCCCTGGTCGATCTTGTCGTAATCCGCTTCGTTGGCAAAGGTCAGAGGCAGGATACCGGCATTGATGAGGTTTGCACGGTGGATCCGGGCAAAGGACTTCACCAGTACAGCCTTGACTCCCAGATACAGCGGTGCGAGAGCCGCATGCTCACGGGAAGAGCCTTGACCATAGTTTGCGCCACCTACAATAATAGACTTGCCAAGTTCCTTTGCACGGGTCGGGAATGCAGGATCGCAAACGGTGAAGCAATGCTCACTGATTGCCGGAATATTGGAGCGCAAGGGCAAAATCTTTGCGCCTGCGGGCATGATGTGGTCGGTGGTGATATTGTCCCCCACCTTCAGGGAACAGGGAACATCGATGCTGTCCGCCAGGGGACTGGTCTGGGGGAAGGGCTTGATGTTGGGACCGCGCAGAATCTCCACCTTGTCCATTTCAGATTCCGGTGCAGGCAGTTCGATCATATTATCATTGACTGTAAAGGTCTTGGGCAGCTGGAAGTCCGGCATCTCGCCCAGGGTTCTGGGGTCAGTCAGCACGCCGGTAAGAGCGGATGCAGCAGCAAGCTCCGGAGAAACCAGATAGATCTGACCGTCCCGTGTACCGGAGCGGCCTTCAAAGTTCCGGTTGAAGGTACGCAGAGAAATGCCGTGGGAATTGGGGGACTGTCCCATACCAATGCAGGGACCGCATGCGCTTTCCAGGATCCGTGCGCCGGCTGCGATCATATCTGCCAGTGCGCCGTTCTGTGCCAGCATCTGCAATACCTGCTTGGAGCCGGGAGCAATGGACAGGGAAACGTCCGGATGCACGGTCTTGCCCTTGAGGATATAAGCCACCTTCAGCATATCCAGCAGACTGGAGTTGGTGCAGGAACCGATGCATACCTGGTCGATCTTCATGGGGCCGATCTCCGCAACGGTCTTGACATTGTCCGGGGAATGGGGACATGCTGCCATAGGCACCAGCTGACTCAGATCAATGGTCAGCTCCTCGTCGTATACAGCATCCGGATCCGCTGCCAGGGGCGTCCAGACCTCGCCTCTGCCCTGTGCAGTGAGGAATTCCCTGGTCACTTCGTCAGAAGGGAAGATGGAAGTTGTGGCGCCCAGCTCAGCGCCCATATTGGTAATGGTTGCACGCTCCGGTACGGACAGGGTCTTGACACCCTCACCGCAGTACTCGATGACCTTACCCACGCCGCCCTTGACGGACATCCGGCGCAGAACCTCCAGGATCACATCCTTTGCAGCAACCCAGGGAGAAAGCTTGCCGGTCAGATTGACACGAACCACCTTGGGACAGGTAATGTAGTACGCACCGCCACCCATTGCCACTGCAACGTCCAGTCCGCCTGCGCCCATTGCCAGCATGCCGATGCCGCCGCCGGTGGGGGTATGACTGTCGGAGCCGATCAAGGTCTTGCCCGGGATGCCAAACCGCTCCAGATGTACCTGGTGGCAGATACCGTTGCCCGGACGGGAGAAGCGAATGCCGTGCTTCTTGGTCACGCTGCCGATAAAACGATGGTCATCTGCATTTTCAAAGCCGTTCTGCAGTGTGTTATGATCGATGTATGCCACAGAAAGCTCTGTTTTGACTCTGGGCACCCCCATTGCCTCGTATTCCAGATAAGCCATTGTTCCCGTTGCATCCTGCGTCAGCGTCTGGTCAATGCGCAGACCGATCTCGGTGCCCTTAATCAGTTCGCCATCCACAATGTGCGCCTTCAGAATTTTTTCGGTTAGTGTCAGACCCATTGCGTTCACCCTTTCGAATCAGAATATACAAAATAAGAATACGCTTCCGAACAGCCGTGACTGTTTCGGATACTTCTTTATTTTACTACATTTTCAGCACACTTGTCAAGAAATTCACAGTAAAAAGCACCTATCAAAAAAATGGACAGCAGGTTTCAACAAAATTCGCATACAGTTGGGGGTATAATTGTGACAAAGCGCAAGGGCGGCAAAAGCAGTGCCGTTCGTCAGGCAAATAACAAGGAGGCGTATTTTATGCTGGAATTTCAAACGGAGGAAGGGATACTGCGGGTCATGCTGCAGGGCGAGATCGATCATCACAGTGCGGGACCGCTGCGGGAGCAGATCGACTGCCGACTGGAGGAGCTGCTGCCAAAGCGGCTGATCCTGGATTTTACCGGTGTGACCTTTATGGACAGCTCCGGCATCGGCTTGGTGATGGGCAGAGTCCGGCAGGCTGCCGCATACGGGGGACAGGTGGAGATCGCAGTTCCTGCCGGTCACATCCGGAAGGTCATGCAGCTGTCCGGCATTGACAAACTGGCAAACATACATGCGCCGGTGCATCCGGCTGAGCAGAAAGGATAATCAAATGAAAACGATCAATGAAATGAAATGCACCTTTCCATCCCTGTCGGTGAATGAGGCATACGCACGCACAGCAGTAACTGCATTTGCCGCCCAGCTGGATCTGACCATTGAGGAAATTGCGGATATCCGAACGGCGGTATCCGAAGCGGTAACGAACGCCATCGTACACGGATACCGGGGCACGGTGGGCACCATAGAGCTGTGCGTCAAGCTGCTGGAGGGCAATGAGGTGTACATACGCATCAAGGACTGCGGCTGCGGCATTCCGGACGTAGCACAAGCTATGGAACCTCTGTACACCACTGCCGCCGCTGAGGAGCGTGCAGGACTGGGCTTTGCAGTTATGGAAAGCTTTATGGACAAGCTGTCTGTCAAAAGCAAGGTGGGCAGGGGCACAACCGTGGTCATGCGCAAGCGGCTGGGCGTGACGGTTCCCGTATGAGTGCGCCCTGCTCACAACCCCGTGCAGAGGAAAACCTGGGGCTGGTGCATCTTTGCGCCAACCGGTTCCGGGGACGGGGTGTGGAATATGACGACCTGTATTCTGCTGGATGCATCGGCTTGATGAAAGCAGTCAACGCCTTTGACACGGAACGAGGCGTGCGGTTTTCCACCTATGCAGTGCCGGTGATCCTGGGGGAGATCAAACGGCTGTTCCGGGACGGAGGCACGGTCAAGGTCAGCAGGAGTATGAAGGAACTGTCCATGCGGGTGGTGCGTCTGCGGGACGAGCTGCGCATGCAAAGCGGCAAAGAACCCACCGTGCAGCAGCTGGCAAAGGAAATGGGTGTAGAGGAAGCGGAGATCGTCCAGGCATTGTGCGTCAGCGTGCCACCGGTATCCCTGACAGATCCGGGGGAAAGCGGGGAAGGACAACTGGATATCCCGGTACCGCCGCCGGATACGGAAATCGGAGACGTGCTGGCGCTGCGGCAGATCATGCAGACCCTTTCCGAACGGGACAGGATGCTGCTGACTATGCGGTATTACCAGAACAAGACCCAATCCCAGACTGCACAGGCTCTGGGCATGACCCAGGTACAGGTATCCAGACGAGAGAAGAAGCTGCTGCTGACCATGCGGGAGGAGCTGTTGCGATGAAGCGGATTCCGTGATATAATCAAGCTGAGGTGACGACAATGACGCATTACTATTATGGCAACGGAAAAGGAAAGACCACCGCAGCATTGGGAATGGCTGTACGAGCCGCCGGACATGGTCTTCCGGTATGTGTGGTACAATTTCTCAAGGGCAGCTTCAGCGGAGAAGTGAAAAGCCTTGGGGTTTTGCCCCAAGTGACACTGATACGCCTGCCAAAGGATTACGGATTCAGCTTTCAGATGACGCAACAACAAATGCAGGAGATCACAGCCCAGCACAACCACATGCTGGAATCAGCTGCTGCATGGGCCAAGCAGCAGCCGGATGGACTGCTGATCCTGGACGAGATTGGAGATGCGGTAGAGCTGGAATTGATCGATGTAGATCTGGTGAAGCAGCTTGTGATGCATCCCATGGCGGAACAGATTTATACCGGACATGTAGAACAGCCGCTGTTTACAGAACATGCGGATTATGTGACAGAATGCAGATGTGTACGGCATCCATATCAGTCCGGCGTCCAGGCACGAAAAGGCATTGAATATTGAATGATCGGCGCTCATGCGGAGATTTCATCCGTGTGGGCGTTTTGTTTCGATAAAAAAGAATGCTGTAAGGGATGGTACACTTGTCCTTGCAACAAAAAGCACACTTTGCATACAGGAGGCACCACACGGGATGCACGGATGTCAACTACACAAAACTGTTATTTTGTGTAGTTGGTGGGGGAAACAAAACCAATGGGTCGTTTCAATGCAGCCAACACCCACTAACAAAAAAGCCTGAGCGTGAATCATCACACTCAGGCTTTCTGATCATTGCCCCTTAAACCCATTGAATCCGTATTTCTGCATGATTGCCGGATAATCTTTATAGGCATAATTCAAGTCCGTACTGCCGGATACGCCGTTGACCGTTCCGGTATGACTGTACTGCCACATCCCATATGCACGAGAAAAAGCAGGCTTTTCGGTTTTTGTATGTGCCACCCAGATATCATGCTCCGATTGACAGGATACCGGCACATTGTTGGTCAAAAATGACGCGTAACTATACAGCGTACAGTAATACCCTGCATTTTCCACTGTACTGCAAAACGTATCAATGATCGCTGCAACAGTGCTCTTGCTCAAGGACTGCTGGGTGCTGTCCTCAATATCAAAAACCAGCGGGAAATCAAACTGATATCCCTTTACAGTTTTCAAAAACAATTCCGCCTCCGCTTTAGCCCCTGATGCATCTGTCGCATAGCTGTACCAGTATGCACCACAGTACAGCCCGGCTTTTTTTGCTCCTGCAACATTCGTTGCAAAGGTGGGATCCACCTGGGAAGCCTCCCTGCCATAGCCGGCACGAATGATCGCAAAATGGTAACCATCCGCCTTAACTTTTGCCCAATCCACTGTGCCCTGCCACTTGGAAACATCTATGCCGTCATAAATCTGTCCTTTAGGCCCTGTAGAGGTTGTTGTAACAGTGGTAGTTGTCGTTGTTTCCAAAGGAACCGTCGTTGTGGTAGCAGTCACCGGCGGCAGGATCACTTCCTCCCGCACTGTAACAGCGCCCTGTGTGATCACATAAGGCACCTTCTGGTTCCCGGATTCTTCAATAGACTGCACAACCATCTCCAGCGGATACACACCAACGGGTGTATTCTCCGGAATCTCCACATATACCGTAAACAATTCACCGTTATCCGTATACCGTACCGCTGAAGTGGAGTATATCGCTGCCACATTGCCGCCGGATATAGCACGAAGCGTCAGATCCTGATCCGGCTGGGTCAGCTTCAGAGTACCTTCCTCACCGGTCTGCATGGTTAAATAGTCCCCTTGGGTCAGGCTAAAGCTCACAATAAAATTCTGAAAACCAGGATTGCCGGATACGGATACAGTCACCGGCACCACATCGCCGCCATAGCCCACCGCCTTGGACACAAACAAATGTGCATACTCCGACTGGGACTCAAGCAGCTGCCGTTTCCGCAGCACATTATCAAAAGCGTTAATTACGCCGTTGCCGTCAATATCATATGTATCATCTGCTGCAGGATCCTGCGTAGATTTGCAGATTGCCTGATTGATCTGCGCACAGCTGGGCAGGCGGATCGTCTCGGTCAGATCCCCCTCACTGTTGTTGATATCATTTGTGCTGACATTCAAATCATCAGAGATTTGCTCGGTAACAGCATCCGTCCCCACGGATACTTCCGGCGCAGCACTGTCCCCTATCTGCACAGTCTGATCTGCCGCATAAACCGTTGACTGTAAAGCCATCAGAGCCGATACAGCCCATGCAGCAATCAGCTTTGTAAATGGTGTTTTCATAACATACTCCCTCTTTGCTAACGCTGTTCAATCTAACTACATATAGTATAACATAAAATGCGCAATTTGTGAAGTGTATTATGCGAATTTTTTGTGCATTTCTACATATTGCATGATTTACGACCGAAAATTTAGCCGAGATTACGAAGATCAAAATGGTTTTTTCAAAAAAAACAGATTTTTTTGAAAAAAGGGGTTGACATTTTCAAAAAGATGCGGTATAATAATAAAGCACTCGGGAGAGAGTAAAAAAAGAAAATGCTGTTTTAGCTCAGTTGGTAGAGCACTTCCTTGGTAAGGAAGAGGTCGCTGGTTCAAATCCAGTAAACAGCTCCAGAACAAAGCACGCAGTTCCATTGGAATTGCGTGCTTTTTGGTTATACGAACTCGCCACACATTAACTGTAATCATTTGGTAAAAAGAATTTTTATACAGCATGACCCATTCTATCCCTGAAATTCGTTTATTATGGTGAAAGAACTTTGCGAAAGGAATCATACACAATGCTTGCTTATTTCAAAATGAAACGGATTTGCCGGGAATATGCGCAACAAAATCTTCGGGACGCTGAAGACTGGTTCGCTAAATACGATGCGGGAAAGCCTCATGCTTTCTCCCGGGAATTTCAGATCAAGCTGAATACTGCCATTTACGGCGAGGCCTTTACAGATGCAGAAATCAACGACTACCTGCATCCGGTATGCAGACCGGCTCCGAAGACTGACGGTCGGCAGATCCGGCTCAAACGGCTTGGCATGCGCTATGCAGCTGCAATCATTACCGCTGCCGTATTGACCACCAGTGCCCTGGTAGGTCTGGGTGGTGTCATTGCCGATCCCCAGAGCTGCAATGATGTACACTTCTCTTCTGTCAAGTCCGGCTGCTTTGACAATATGGTGGCAGGGTTTCTTTATCCTTCAGAGTACTATAACTCCAGCAAATTTAACGGGCACGTTATGGAGGGCCATCCGGATCATGTTTCCCCGTTCCAGTTCACCTCTGTTCCCGAAGGGTTTGAACTGAAATCCATGCACGCATACTCCACGGACTCTGCAAAAGGTGAAATCGAGCTGAACGGTAACTGGGATCAGGTAAATCGGATTGATTACACTTTCACAAATGAAACTATGGGTTGGTTATATATTACCGTACAAACTGCCCACACCTCCCGGTTTTACTTCAAAGAACGGCCAAAGCCGGAAGAAGGCATAAGTCGGGTCATCAACTACCAGGGACAGGATGCGTTCCTTCTGACTGAACAAAAATTGAGGAGCAAGAATTGTGCCTTGATCTGGTGCGATGGGCTCAATGATTACAAGGTTTTCTACAACGATCATTTCTCAGACGTACAGATGAATGATCAAGATATACAAGAATTTGTATTTTCGGTAGCTAATTCTATACAGCTTTTACAAAAATAATTTTTATTTTGGCAAACTTCACCTGTTTTAATATTCCATTTCGTTTATATAGATGGAGAGTGCAAAAAGCGCTCTACTATTTTACGAAATGGGGTATTTCATTATGAAAACCAACAAGATCCTCGCAACCATCCTGGCGGCAGCATCCCTGCTGTCCACACTTCCCTGTGGCGCTGTCAGCGCTGCAAACACGCCACCCATGCCTCTCTCCCCTGACTCTCTGGTAAGCACAACCAGCATCTCGGACGATGACTACTACTACGATCCTTACGTCACCATTAAAAAAGAGTCTGCTACCAAGTGCAGCTACACAGGGGGCGCTCAGTTTAAGCCCGTCACCACCAAGATGAAGGGCATCCTGATCCTGGAGGAATACCGGGATGGGCACTGGAAAGAAGTGAAGCGCAAGGAGGTCACCACCACCAGCGACCCGCTGAGAATCACTGACAGCTATAGCAGCATGGTATCCGGCAGAAAGTACAGATCCCGGCTGTATCTGTATGCGTACTGCGGTGTTGTCTGGGAGTTTGCTTCCCCGGTCAGCAATGTGATCCAGTAATCCAAAACAAAAAGGCGTGCACGGGAACATGCACGCCTTTATTTTTAATGCAGGTTGGAGGGGTCAGCGTTGAAGATCTGATTGCTCTCTGTGTAGTAGTCATTATCCTCCAGCGAGGTGAAATCCGCATCGTCAATATCCGGCAGCCGAGCGCCGCATACGCCGCAATACTGATTCTTGTCGCTGTTTTCCGTTTCACACTTGGGACAAAGCTTAAAGCCCCGCAGGGTGTTCAGCTCAAAACGCATCTTCTTGATGCGACGACGGCGTGTGTCAATATCTTCACACAGAGCACGGAAAACCTGAGGATCTTCTTCCGGATTCTTGTAGTATTTTTTCCCGATATCAGCAAAAATTTCAATAATCCGTTCTTCCTCGTACAGGATCTTTCTCCGAAGATTGTTTACCTCGGAATAATTCTGCATCTTTCCGGTAACGCCCTTACCAGCATCTGTAACCTTGTCTAAAAAACTCATTACCCATTCACTCCTAAACGTACAGAGATACGCATTCCTATAGTCACATTATACACCCTGTCGGCTAACTTTGTCAAGTATTTTTGTTTAAATTCTGCAATACTGAACCCATCAGCCGCAAACATCCGCAGAAGACAGCAGCTGTACGCCCTTTGCCTGCAACAGCTCAGCCGCTTTCTGGTTGTCATCTGCCCGAAGGATTACAAAGGCAGTGTCTGCAACCCGGCTCACATAGGCGTACATATACTCTACCGTGATACCGCCCTCCCGGAGCATATCCATGACAGTAGCCAGCCCCCCGGGCTGATCCGCAACCCCGATGCCGATCACATGGGACACCTTGAGCATGCAATTGGCATCCTTCAGCACCTCAAACGCCTTGTCCGTATCGGTGACAATGAGACGAACGATACCAAAATCCTTGGTATCTGCAACGGACAGAGCCCGGATGTCAATATGATGATCCCGCAGCAATCCGGTGACTGTGGACAGTCTCCCCTTTTTGTTTTCAATAAAGACAGATAGTTGTTTAATCAGCATAGTTCTTCCCCTTTCGTCCTTTAATCGTGCAGCTTCCGGGTATCCACCACACGCACCGCTTTGCCCTCAACTCTGGGAATGGTTTTCGGCTCTACCAGGGTGATCTTTGCGGAAATGCCCAGGGTGGACTCCACTGCCTGCTTAATGTTCCGGGACTGCTCCTCCAGGCTTCTGACCGTATCAGAGAACATCTCTGGTGTAATCTCTACCTGGATCTCCAGGGTATCCGTGTTGTTCACTCTGCCCACGATCAACTGGTAGTAGGGCGCAGTATTGCCCAGTTGCAGCAATACGCTTTCGATCTGGGACGGGAACACATTGACACCCCGGATGATCAGCATATCATCGGATCTGCCCGCAGGCTTCTTCATCTTGATCAGGGTTCTGCCGCAGCTGCACTTTTCGCGAACCAGTACACCGATATCCCGTGTCCGATACCGAAGCAACGGGAAGCCCTGCTTGTTGATGCAGGTAAAGACGATTTCCCCCTGTGTGCCGATCGGCAGCACCTCTCCCGTATCCGGATCGATGGTTTCTGCAATGAAGTTGTCCTCATTGATATGCATGCCGGACTGTTCCTGGCACTCAAAGGCAACGCCGGGACCGATGATCTCGGTCAGACCGTAAATATCCATTGCCTTCAGTCCAAGCTTTGCCTCGATCTCCTTGCGCATTTCCTCCGTCCAGGGTTCTGCACCGAAAATACCAACCCTCAGAGCCAGTTCACTCTTGTCAATGCCCATTTCTGCCATAGTCTCTGCCAAAAACAGCGCATAGGAGGGGGTGCAGCAGATAAAGGTGGGCTTGAAGTCCCGGAGAATGTTGATCTGACGCTTGGTGTTACCCACGGAAACCGGCACAACAGTCATGCCAGCCTTTTCGGCACCGCCATGTACGCCCAGTCCGCCGGTGAACAAGCCATAGCCGTAGGATACGTGGATAATATCCTCCTTGGTAGCCCCTGCTGCGGTCAGTGCTCTTGCGCAGCATTCCGCCCAGGTATCCAGATCCTTCCGGGTATAGCCCACTACGATCTGCTTGCCGGTGGTGCCGCTGGAGGCGTGCAGACGCACGATCTCGCTCATGGGCACTGCGAACATACCGTAGGGATAGGTATCCCGCAGATCCTGTTTATAAGTAAAGGGCAGCTTGTGCAGATCATCCACACTGCGGATATCCGCCGGAGAAACCCCTGCTTCATCCATACGCTTCCGGTACAGGGGTACCCGTTCGTACACTCTTCTGACTGTCTGGGACAGGCGGAAGGACTGGAGCGCCCGCATTTCATTCAGCGTTGCGCATTCCATACTTTCATTCCAATACATTGAAAACTCCCCTTTTATTTTGATTGACTGTTCCTGTTTTTGATGCAGACGAACCAGTAGAACGGAAAGACAAGGATATTTGCCATCCAAAGCAAGAGCATCCAGACATACTTTGTTCTGCTGTCAGACAACCTTTCTGCATCCATCGACATGGTGATGACATAGAACCAGAACAGGACTACCGCCAGAAGCGCCGCTGCAGCCAGGGGAATCCCATACAGAGGCATCATGGCATCTTCATGCAGCAGAACGCATGTCACGACCACAGTCACCAGAAAGAGGACGTACGGCAGGAAACTGCCGATTCCATACCATGTACTTTCCGCTATGTTCTTCATGCCACTACATCTCTGCCAAGTGCAAATGCCTTTTTGTTCAGCTCCAGGAATTTCGCCGGAACACACTGCGCCAGTGCCTGCTGCCATACTTCCTCCGGGAAGGGCAGCTTCCGGGATACCACGCCCATCAGCACCACGTTGGATGCCTTTGCATTGCCCAGGGATTCCGCCAGCGCCAGAGCGTCCACTGCGGTCACATCAATGCCCAGGGCTTCCAGATGTTCCAGAATGTTTTCCGGATAGGTGGCTGCACCGGTAACAACCGGCATGGGATCCAGCTGCTGCTTGGATACCACCAGGCAACCGTCCTTTTTCAGATGGGATACCCAGCGTGCAGCCTCCAGCAGTTCAAAGGAGATGATAGCATCCGCCTCACCCTTTTCCACGATGGGAGAATACACCTGATCCCCGTATTTTACATAGGTCACAACAGAGCCGCCCCGCTGGGACATGCCGTGTACTTCGCTGACCTTTACGTCATAGCCCTGTGCCAGCAGCACATTGCCCAGGATCCGGGAAGCCAGCAAGCTGCCCTGACCGCCTACGCCTACGATCATGACTGATTTTGTTTCCATGTTCCTTCTGCTCCTTTCCCTTATTCCACAATGGCACCGAACTTGCACTGCTCCATGCAGATGCCGCAGCCTACGCACTGGGTATGGTCGATGACAGCCTTGCCCTCTCGCATGGAAATCGCCGGACATCCCAGCTTCAGACACATCTTGCAGGACTTGCACTTGTCCGCTTCCACATGCAGCGCCGGCTTGTGCTTTACATATTTCAGCAGTGCACAGGGACGACGGGAAATAATCACGGAAGGCGCAGCCACTGCCAGCTCTTCCTTGATGGCAGTTTCGGTTTCCGCCAGATGATAGGGATCTACCACCCGGACACGCTGAATGCCAATGGCTTTGCAGAGATCCTCCAGGCATACTGCCGCCGCCGGATCCCCCTTCAGGTTCTTACCGGTGGTGGGATTCTGCTGATGACCGGTCATGCCGGTGATGGAGTTGTCCAGAATGATAACGGTAGAATTGGTAGCGTTGTATGCGATGTTCACAAGACCGGTCATGCCGCTGTGCATAAAGGTGGAGTCGCCGATGACTGCCACTGCACGCTGCTCGCTTTCAGCGCCTCTTGCCTTGTTGAAGCCGTGAAGCCCGGAGATGGATGCGCCCATACAGATGGTGCTGTCCATTGCACACAGGGGCGCAGCCGCACCCAGGGTGTAGCAGCCGATGTCCCCGGAAACGATGCACTTGAGCTTGGACAAAGCATAGAATACGCCTCTGTGCGGACAGCCAGGGCACATAACCGGAGGACGTACCGGCAGCTGCTCCGGATATGTAGTATATTCCTTCACCTCACCCAGCATCTTTTCCGCAATGATGGACTGGGACAGCTCTCCGATGTAGCCAAACAGCTCCTTGCCAACCACCTGGATGTCCAGCTTGCGGCAGTGGGTCTCGATGACATCATCCAGCTCCTCGATCACATAGATCTTGTCACACTTCGCTGCAAAATCCAGGATCAGCTTCTTGGGCAGAGGGTTCACCATACCCAGCTTCAGATAGGAAACCGTATCCCCCAGGGCTTCTCTTGCATACTGATAGGCAATGCCGCTGGTGATAACGCCGATCTTGGAAGCATGCATTTCTACCCGGTTCAGCGGGGAGGTTTCCGCATAAGCAGTCAGCTTTTCCGTGCGCTCTTCCACGACTACATGACGGCCCTTTGCAAAAGCAGGCATCATGACATATTTCTGGGGGGTCTTTTCGTAGGGTTTCAGTCCCCCGTCAATCCGGTCACACAGCTCTACAGAGCTCTGAGAATGTGCCACACGGGTGGACATGCGGACGATCACCGGCGCATCAAACTGCTCGGAGATCTCATACGCCAGCTTTACATATTCCTTGCATTCGCCGGAATCGGAGGGCTCTAGCATAGGCACCTTGGAAGCAATGGCGTGATGCCGGCTGTCCTGCTCATTCTGGGAGGAGTGCATGCCCGGATCATCCGCCACGGCGATCACCATGCCCCCGTTGACGCCGGTGTAGGATGCTGTGTACAGGGGATCCGCTGCCACATTCAGACCTACATGCTTCATACCGCAGAAGCTTCTGGCACCGGCAATGGATGCGCCCAGGGCAACCTCCATGGCGACCTTTTCATTGGGTGCCCATTCTGCATACACCTCGTCATACTTTGCGACTTCTTCTGTAATTTCCGTAGACGGCGTGCCGGGATAGCTTGATACGACCCGGCATCCGCTTTCGTAAAGCCCTCTGGCGAAGGCTTCATTTCCAAGCATCAGCTTCTTCATTCTTTTTATCCTTTCTGATTGTGATAATAATGTTCCAGGATCCACTCCGGCACAGCATCCTCCAGGTTGCTGCCAATAACGCCGGTGGCAGCTGCCTTTACCTCATCCCTGGCATTTGCCACAGCATAGCATTCGTCACATCCGGCAAACAGGGACAGGTCATTGAGATTGTCCCCAAAGCCGATGATATGCGCAAATCCGTAAGCATGCCGGAGATAATCCACTGCCTGGCGCTTGGAGGCACCTGCCCCGCAAAGCTCCAGATACCAGGAGTCCCGGTCATACACATCCTTATAAAAGGCATACTGCAAACCGGGCAGGGGCGCAACCGCATCCCGAATCTTCTGGATCCGATCTTTTTGATCCACCATGGTGATATAGATCGTCCGATCAGACACCGCCTGGGTCAGACTGTCCACCTGGGTAAAGGGACGGTCAAAGCGCTGGGGCCTTGCTGCCCGATACGCTTCCATCACCGGATCATCCAAACGGTGATGGAAACAGCCCAGCCCCTGTCCTTCAATCGTATAGAGAAATGCCGGAACCTGCATCTGTTCCAGAATCTCCGTCACCTGAAGGGCGGTCTGCACTCCGATGGTTTCATAATGCTGATACTGCCGGGCATGCATGTCATAGATGCACACCCCGTTCATCAGCACCACCGGCATGGGCATCTGTACCCGGGACAGAATGCTGCGGACGGATACGATGGAGCGGGCAGTAGCACAGGAGAAAAGCACACCCTCCGCCGACAGCTGCTGCAACAGTTGGGTAGAGCGCTCTGACAGGCAGGCATCCGGTGTAAGCAGGGTACCGTCCAGATCAGAAATGTATAAGGTCTTCATGGAGCAGTTCCTTCCTGTTTACTTCTCGCTTCCCTGCAGATCCGCAAAAAATTTCTTCAGACCCCGGTAATAGTCCGTTGCATCCTCGCCGCCGAACTGCCGCTGCAGGGTATTGTGAAACTCTGCGGTGGATTCGCTATCAGTCATGCACTGGATGATATCCTTCACCCGATTGGTCTGGATCTCCGGATCGATCTCCAGCAAAAGCTTCCGGATCGTTTTCACAGTGGGCACAGTCTGCTTTGTCTGTACCATGATCTGCTTGGGCTGCTTTTTCTGGGATTTCTTTTTGCCGGATTTACCCTCAACCGGAGCAGGCTGCTGAAGCATGACCGGCTGCGAAACGGTCATCTTCTTCACCGGAACCGATGTTTTATCCGCCAGAGCATCCCGGATGGATGGCTTGATCTGTACCTTTACCCCCAGCATCTTCTTACAGAACTGCTGCGTCGCCACATAGCCCATATCCCGGCTGATGATATAAAAATCATCCGCACTCTGCTTGGCGATCAGATAGCCCAGATAGGTAACCAGCTGAAAATCCAGCGCATTCCTGCCGGACTGGTTCAGATTCACCTTTTCCGTCCGAACCGGAGATTGCATGATCTCATCCAGAATCTCAAAATTCAGGGTATTGGCAGACTGACTGTAGAACAGAACCACCCGATCCTCTGCATCAAGCCGGGAGATTCCTGCCAGTCCGAAGGAATTTACATTCTCATAATCGATCAGAAAAATACGCATATTTTTACGCCTCCTTTCCTCGGGCAATGCCCGTGATTGCTATCGTCAGCGGATTGCACGCACCCCGGTCAGCCGGATCTCCGGCGTCAGATAGCCGGGCTTGGGCTGATGGGTATCGGAGTAATCCGTAGACAGATACTTCTTGTTGTCGTCTGCAAACACAGTGGCAATGATCGCTTCCTCCCCCAGCAGAGCCCCTGCCTTCAGAGCGCCCAGGAAGTTTGCGCCGGAGGAGATCCCTACGCCAATACCCATCTCCCGTGCCAGCATCTGCGCCATAAGGATGGAATCCACATCATCCACCGCAACTACAGCGTCCGTTTCCTCCAGCTTGAGGATGGGAGGCACAAACTCGTCGGAAATACCCTGGATCCGGTGCTTACCGGTTTTGTATCCCGTAGACAGGGTTGGTGAATTCTCCGGCTCCAGCGGATACAGCTTGCAGGCAGGATTGGTTTCCCGCAAACGCCGCCCGATGCCCATCACCGTGCCGCCGGTGCCTACACCTACCACCACTGCATCC
>NZ_FR894912.1:23192-45643 GCF_000434255.1 Ruminococcus sp. CAG:379
GCCACCACTGCATCCGCTCTCAGACCAATGGAAGAAAGCTGCGCCGCGATCTCAGCCCCTGTGGTCAGATAGTGGGCGGTGCAGTTGTCCTCGTTGGAGAACTGGCAGGGCAGAAATACGCCGCCCTTCGCCGCAAGCTCCTCCGTCATACGGATGGAGCCCTGAAAGCCTCCCTCCTCCTTGCTGACAAGGCGGATCTCAGCACCATAGCTGCGGATCAGCCGCATGCGCTCCTGGCTCATCCAGTCCGGCATGTAGATCACCACAGGGTGCCCCAGATATCTGCCCACTGCGGAAAAGGCAATGCCCGTATTGCCGCTGGTGGCCTCTGCGATCAGATCCCCCGGCTGGATCTGTCCGGTTTCGTAAGCATGCTTCAGCACATAGAATGCCACCCGGTCCTTGATGCTGCCGCTGAGGTTGTAGGACTCCGCCTTGGCATATACCCGACGTGGCTTTCCCTTATATGTGCAGCTGATCTCCAGCAGGGGTGTGTGACCGATCAGCGGCTGGATCCGGTCAAATAATGCTGCAATCTTCTGTTCCATCAGTCAATAACCGTCACAGACTTCATGATCTGAGGAGTGGTAGGCTTATCGTTGTAGTCCGTTGCAACCTGTGCGATCTCGTCTACCACATCCATACCCTCTACGACCTTGCCGAATGCAGCATACTGCCCATCCAGGTGGGGCGCATCCTCATGCATGATAAAGAACTGGGAGCCTGCGGAATTGGGCATCATAGACCGTGCCATGGACAGCACGCCACGGGTGTGCTTCAAATCATTCTTCACGCCGTTTGCGGCAAATTCGCCCTTGATAGACCAACCCGGACCGCCCATACCGGTGCCATCCGGACAGCCGCCCTGGATCATAAAGCCGGGAATCACCCGGTGGAAGGTAAGACCGTTATAAAAGCCCTGACGCACCAGCTTCTCAAAGTTTTCACAGGAGATGGGCGCAATGTCGGGATACAGCTCGATCTTGATCTTTTTCCCGTTTTCCATTTCAATCTGAATCATATTCGTTCCTCCTAAAAGTGTGTTGCAAACATATACATGATTTATTATAGCACGAACCGCATAAATAAGCAACTGTTTCAAGCAAGTCTGACATATTTAATATAAACAACGAATTACTGCGTCTATGTCCATGTGAGTTCGTTTGTGCAATCAAGAATTGTTGAACCTGCACAATTTAATCCGTCAATTTAAACAATATTTGAAGTTCTCGCATCTTTTTTCGGTTTCTCTATTCCATTTTTCTTAATTGTGTAGTATAATAAATTATAAGCATGTGCAACACTACTAAAAACTTCTGTGCATAATGTAAAAGTAATGAAAACGGGGGCTGATCCAATCATGCAAAAACCACTGAACATCGCTGTAATGATATCAGGCATTGACGAAGAATACCAACATGACATTCTACGGGGCATACACGAATTTGCACGCAATCATCACATCAACATCTGTCATTTCATCGCCTTTGGCGGTATGCTTGGCAACCCGAACCACGATGCCGGAGAATACAACATCTTTAATCTGGTAAACTACGACAAGCTGGACGGCGCCATCCTTCTGACAAATACCATATGCTCCTCCAGTATGAAGCAGACCATTCTGAACAGTGTGCAGAAATGCGGTCTGCCCACCGCAGTGATCGACCAGGACATTCCCGGCTGCTACTACATAGGAATTGACAATTATACTGCGATGCATGAGATCGTCAACCATGTGATCAAAGCACACGGCTGTCGGCGGATCAATTACATTTCCGGTCCCACCAACAACCCGGAAAGCCTGCTGCGTTTACAGGCTTACAGAGATGCACTGAGCGAGCACCAGATCCCCGTAGAAGAGGAGCGAATTTTTCACGGTCTCTTCCGGGGGCAGGATGGCAGAGAGGCGGCGGAAGCTTTCCTATCCTCTGAGCTGGAATTTCCGGAGGCTATTGTCAGTGCCAATGACAATATGGCACTTTCTGCCTTAATCACCCTGGAAAGCAGAGGGATTCACTGTCCCCAGGACGTAATCATCACCGGCTTTGACAATATTCGCTCCGCCCGTAACTGTACCCCGGAGTTGACCTCTGTTTCCCGTCCCCTGACGGAATCCGGCAGACGTGCTTGTGAAATGGTCTATCATCACATCCGGCAGAAGGGAGAACAGGAGCGCACGGTGATCCTGGATGCCACCCCCGTGCTCACAGAAAGCTGCGGCTGCAAGCACTGTATGAGCGACAGCATCGAGGATTTTAAGCGGAACAATTACAAGATCATCGAACGGTACAACATTGATGTACGCCGGAACAGCCGCATGGTATGTACGCTGACAGAATCCGACTCCTATGCAAAGAGCCTTGACAAGCTGAAGGACTGCATCCTGGAAATCAACTGCGAGTCCTTCTACCTGTGCCTGTGTGAAAACTGGGCAGGTACATTCAACAACGCAGAGGATGGATCCACCCCCATGGATTATGCGTTCAACGACTATATCTCCGAGGGCTACTCCCGGAACATGCAGGTGGCGCTCGCCTACCGGGACGGAAAGTTCCTGGAGAATGTGCCGGACTTTGAAACCAGTCTGATGCTGCCGGAAATTTACGAGCCGGAGGATGCAGGAAAGACATACTATTTTATGCCCATCCACTTCAGAGAACGCTGTCTGGGATACTGCGTGATCTGCAACAGCACCTTCCCGCTGGAAAGCGCAAGCTTTGTGTCCTGGGTCATGAATATCAGCAATTCCCTGGAAAATGTACGGAAAATGCGCTGTCTGAGTGCGGTCGTCAAGGAGCTGGAAAAGCTGTACATCATCGACAATCTGTCCGGGATCTACAACCGGAACGGATTCAGCCGGAATACCCAGGAGCTGTACCAGTACTGCCAGGAGCATCGGGTTCCGGTCATGGTCATGTTCCTGGATATGGACGGACTGAAGCACATCAACGATACCTACGGACATAAATCCGGAGATATTGCCATCCGTGCCATGGGGCAGTGCCTGAAGCTGGCGTGCAAGGACGGAGAGATCTACTCCCGGTTCGGCGGAGACGAGTTTCTGGTTTTTGCGGTCAATTATACCGAAGAAAAAGCCAAGCTTCTGGAGCTGGCAATCCTGGAGGAATTCCGCAATTATAATGAGACCCACAGCAATCCCTTTGACATAGAAGCCAGCATCGGCTACCACATTGAAGTCCCCCAGCCGGATATGCCAGTATTTTCTCTGATAACCCTTGCGGATCAGAAAATGTACGAACAGAAAAAACGAAAAAAAACATCCCGCTATTTAAGACGATAAATCGCTTTCTGAGTTTTACAAATCTTGGAGGGGACAATGAGCAATAAGAAAAAGATCGCCGTATTTTTATCCGGTCTGGATGAGGAATACCAGAATCAGATCACACAGGGCATCCATGAGTTTGCCGCTGCGCACAACATAGATGTACTGCATTTTATCGCCTTTGGGGGCATTCTGAACAACGGCAGCTATGACACGGGAGAGTACAACATTTTCCGTCTGCCGAATTTGCAGGAGCTGGACGGGGTCATTCTGCTGACCAATACGATCGCCAGCCCGGAAACTGTCCGGGAGATCATCAACCAGGTTCGGGCATCCGGCGTGCCTGCTGTCAGTGTGGATGCGGATTACCAGGATTTCTTCTCCATCTGCGTGGACAACCACAGTGCCATGGTGCAGATCGTCCGGCATTTTACGGATGAACACGGACTGCGGCGGATCAACTATGTTTCTGGGCCAGATGATAATCCGGACAGCATTGCACGACTGGCTGCCTACAAACAGGTTCTGGAGGAACACAATATTCCCATCGAGGAAGCTCGCATTTATCACGGCACCTTTCAGCGCCGGGATGGCAGAACTGCCGTAGATGTATTTCTCCGTTCCGATCTGCCCATGCCGGAAGCCATTGTCTGTGCCAACGACACCATGGCGGTATCCGTGATCGGAGCCCTGAATGCACGCGGCATCCGGGTACCGGGGGATATTATGGTATCCGGTTTTGACAATACCTACAACGCCAGGAATTATGCGCCGGAAATCAGCTCTGTGGCAAGACCCCTGGGACAGTGCGGTGCCCTTGCATGCCAATTGCTGTATAACGCCTGGCACGGCGTTCCGCAGACCCGTGTACACAAACTGGAAATGCAGCCACGCTTTACGGAAAGCTGCGGCTGTGGTGCCCATTACTGTGATACCATCCGGGATTTCAAAAAGCACAACTACCAGATCCAGGAGGATTTCAACGTGGACATCTCCCTGTTGAGTCGCATGGCTTGCTCTCTGGTGGAATGTGCCAATTACGAGGAATATATCGAAGCCCTCAAGGAATTTGTGCTGGAAACCAACTGTGAGGAATTCTACCTGTGCCTTTGCGAAAACTGGCTAGGGAATGCCTTGCCCGCAACCCAGGCGGAACCGGATTACTCCACAGCTGATGCCTGCCTGATCCATGGCTATACCCAGCGCATGCTGGTTCCCCTGTCCTATTATGAGGGAAAATTCCGCTGTCATGAGGATTTTCATGTGGATCAGATGCTGCCGGCTCTGTATCGGCAGGTGGATCACATGCGCTGCTTCTATTTTGTACCCCTGCACTTCCGGGAGCATTGCCTTGGGTATTATGCCATCTGCAATACCGCATTTCCCATGCGCAGTTCCCTGTTCCATTCCTGGTCTTTGAATCTAAGCAATTCTATGGAGAACATCCGGCGCATTATCTACCTGGATCATGCGGTGCAGGAGTTGGATAAGCTGTATGCAACAGATCCCCTTTCCGGTATTGCCAACCGGAACGGCTTCCGCCGCCAGACCGAGCCTGTTTTCGCACGGTGCATTGCAGAGAAGCTTCCGGTCATGGTCATGTTCATCGACATGGACGGACTGAAAATGATCAACGATACCTATGGACATAAATCCGGGGATATCGCCATCCGCAGCATGGCGACCATTCTGCATGAATGCTGCACAAACGGAGAAATCTGCTGTCGGTTCGGCGGGGACGAATTCATCGTCTTTGCCGCCAATTACACCCAGCAGGATGCGGAACGGATAACCGACAACATCCAGAAAAAACTGGATGATTACAACAGGACAACCAGCA
Organism: Ruminococcus sp. CAG:379; assembly: GCF_000434255.1. Taxonomy (NCBI): domain Bacteria; kingdom Bacillati; phylum Bacillota; class Clostridia; order Eubacteriales; family Oscillospiraceae; genus Ruminococcus; species Ruminococcus sp. CAG:379. The sequence goes on from NZ_FR894912.1 coordinate 28,316, forward strand.
TGCCCTTTGCCCTGCATGCCAGCAGCGGTTACCACATTGCCGTGCCCACGCCGGATAAATCCCTTTTTGCAATGGTCACCCTGGCGGATACGATTATGTATGCAGAAAAGCGCAAGAAGCGCCACTCCAAGTACCTCAAAAGCAGCAGTTCCATCCGGCAGGATGCCGAATCCAATTAAAAGAATAGGAAAGAAACCATGAAGCAAACCATAGAAACCAAACTGAAACCATTCAGCCCCGTGATTTTGGCGGCGGTAATCATACTCTGCTACCTGCTGACCGAAGGACTGAAGCTGAACGAAGTCCTTCTCCTGCGTGAATCCGCCCATCTCATCAATGTACTGATGGGGGTGCTGATTATCCTCGGTCTGCTGGTATTCCACTGCCGTGTCCGAAAAACGGATCAAACGGAGGAATTGATCCGGCTAATCCTGTTTGCCGGATTGGTCATGCGCATCGGCTATATGCTCTACACGGACGCTTACACCCGTCCCCACGATATTTCCGGCGGACACGACAGCTACATTTTGCAGATTATACACAACGCCCGTCTGCCCCAGGACAATCACGGGCAATTCTATCAGCAGCCGGTATATTATGTAATCAGTGCCATTGTGTCCGCTATCGTCAATGCCATTCTGGGTACTTCCGCTGATGAGCACGCCCTGGTGAATGCGGCAAAGATCGTATCCTGCTTTGCGTCCTGTTCCGTACTGCTGATGACCCCAAAGATCTGCAAGGAATTGGATCTGAATCGCCGGGCGCAGCCCATCGTACTGGCAGTCACTGCATTCCTGCCGGAATTTTACCTGCTGGCAGGGCGAGTGGGCCCCGACTCCCTGTCCATCTACTTTATGATACTGGCACTGCTGCTCACCATCCGCTGGTTCAAGAACCAGACCTTCCCGGTGACCATCCAGCTGGCAGTGGTGTATGGACTCGCCATCTCCACCAAAATCTCCTGTGCAGTATTTGCCATCTTTACGGCTGTACTGATGCTGATCCGGCTGGTACAGGCCATCAAGCAGAAGAAAGCAGCGCCCATGCTGGCAAAGCTGGGGGTGTTCGGCTGCATTTCCCTGCCTCTTGGCATGTGGTACTGCATCCGGAATCTGGTACGGTTTGACCAGGCGCTGAACTATGTATATCCAATTCCCATTACTTCTGACCTTTACTGCGGCGACCACTCCATTGCCTCCCGATTCCTGTGGTTTGACATTGCCAACCTGAAAGCCAATCAGTATGCAAGCCCCTGGAACGACTATAATTATCCCATGTACCTGGTAAAAAGCTCCGTATTCGGTGAATTTAAATTCGGCATCCCGGACTGGGTATCCTACGGGCTGGTGCTGGTAAACTTTGTGCTGATCCTGATTTCCCTGCTGGCTATGATCTACGTTGTGGTATGCTGCACCCATGCCAAGCCCATGCTGCGCTTTGGCATTCCGGCGCTGTGGATGTTCCTGTATGGCTTCAGCGTCAACTTTAACATCGACTACCCCTTCGGCTGCACCATGGATTTCCGCTACATCGTGCCCACTGCCATCTTCGGTGGGCTGTGTCTCTCTGTGGCATACAACAACAGTCTGGAACAGCACCAGAGCAAACTGGAATCCCTTGCCGCAAAGACCGTGCGCTGTGTGATCCCCTGTCTGACGGCGGTATTCTCCGCACTATCCGTTTACATGTACTGCGTGATCCGGTAGGATAAAACATAAACCAATAAAACATACCGCACAGAGCATCATTTTGAGCTTTGTGCGGTTTTTATTTAAGTAAAAAACACTTCCCTTCACTTGAAATCACGCCGGTTCTATGCTATACTGGTGGTAATTTCAAAACAAAGGAGTCGTGATAACATGAGAAAACAGAAACGCCAGTTGTCCGTCCTGCTGGCTTCTGCTGTGGCAATGACTACCCTGCTCAGCTTTCCCGGCGGCGCAGTATCCTCCGACACACTGACCACCTACGAGTTTGAACAGGGCGTGATCGACCGTGCCAAGCAATACGATGCAGGCTGGACAGAAACCAACGACGCAGGCGATACCTACGACTGTACGGATCCCACCGGCAGCGGCTTTGTGTATCTGACCGACAAGGGCAGTTCCGTCACCTGTACAGTGGAGGTGGAAAAAGCCGGGCTGTACAATATGAATATCCGCTATCTGCAGCCCAATGACACCAACAAAAAGGTGCAGTATCTGAACATCAACGGCTCCAATCAGGGAGAAGTCACCTTCCCCTATAATCTGAAGTGGAGCGAGATTACCACGCTGGTCACCCTGCGGGAGGGCAGCAACAGCATTGAGCTGAAGGGCTACTGGGGCTATACCTACCTGGACAGCTTTACACTGACTCCGGCGGACGAAAGCATTTCTCAGCTTTCTCCCACGGATTCTCTGTCCAATCCTCACGCCAACGACACCACGAAGCGGCTCTACGCTTACCTGCGCAGTGTGTACGGCAACCACATTCTTTCCGGTCAGCAGGAAATGTGCGGTTCCCACAACTACAACTACAATGCGGATCCTACCTCCGGATTCATCAAGGACAATGAGGCGGAGTTCACCTATATCCAGGAGCAGACCGGTAAGCAGCCCGCCATCCGGGGCATTGATTTCCTCACCTATCACCTGGATGAAAACGGAGAGCTTTCCTACCAGGACTATGCCGCAGAGCGTGCCATCGAGTGGACCAACAAGTACGGTGGCATCGCTACCATCAGCTGGCACTGGAGCGTCCCCTCCAGCACCGGCAATTACGCATTTTATGTAGAATCCGCCAATGCAAACTATACGGATTTCAGCATCTCTAAAGCTGTCACTGAGGGCACCAAGGAGCACGAGATTATCATGAAGGATATTGAACTTGTGGCAAGCAAGTTCCAGATGCTGGAGGATGCGGACGTATCCGTCATCTTCCGTCCCCTCCACGAGGCAGAGGGCGCATGGTTCTGGTGGGGCGCTGAAGGTCCGGAGCCCTGCGTCAAGCTGTACCGGCTGCTGTACGATCAGCTGACCAATGTGTACGGTCTGGACAATATTATCTGGGAATGGACGGGCTACACCACCCCCAATTCTGCTGCATGGTACCCGGGGGATGATGTGGTGGATCTGATCGGCTATGACAAGTACAATGTCAGCGACGGCATCCCCAACCCCAGCGCCATCGCCTCCACCTTCTATGGGCTGGTTGCCAGCACCAACGGACAGAAAATGGTTGCCATGTCCGAGAATGACGCAATTCCATCATTGGAAAATCTGGTAAATGACCGGGCTGCTTGGCTGTATTTCTGTCCCTGGTATGGATACTTCCTGACCGGAGAGGTAAACAACCCGGTGGATCTGCTGAACGAAATCTATAACAGCGAGTATTGCATTACACTGGATGAGTTGCCGGATATCCGCAGCTTTCCGCTGGATGCCCCCTCCACCACTGCTGCATCCACCACAGGCTCCGGAACGGTCACAACCACCGCTACCACAGCCTCCCTGTACGGGGATGTGAACACAGACGGCATTGTAGATATTGCAGACACGGTGCTGCTGGCACGGTACATCGCCCAGGACAATGCAGTGAAGGTCAGCGAGGCGGGGCTACAGAATGCGGACTGTGTGCTGGATGGCAACATTGACGCATCGGATCTGACCGCCATTGCCCGCTACCTTGCCCATCTGATGGACGCAGATCAATTGGGGATCAAGCCATAAAAGAAACGAGGAACTCCGAAAGGAGCTCCTCTTTTTTAACATATCAATACCCAAGTGGCTCTGCCACCAGGATCACATGCATCCGATTCGGATTTCTCTGCTGAGCGGACACCAGGTAATTGCAGCAGATCCTGCCGTCCCCGTGACATCCGTCAGTCATGCCAGGAGCGGACTGATTCAAGGACACACAGCTGCCGGATTCCTTACAGTAGGTTGGACAGGAAAGACGCTCTGCATTTGCCGGAGCCGCACAGGTCTTGACCCGCTTGATCGCTGCGTCCAGATCCGGCACCAGCTTGTTGCAGCCTACTACCATAATGACCCGGCTGGGACCGTAGCTGATAGCAGCTACCCGATTGCTGTTGCCATCCACATTGTATAATTCCCCGTTGGCGGTCACCGCATTGGCGCTGCAAAGATATGCGTCTGCCGAAAAGCATTTCCGGTACAGTGTCTGCATCTCCTCCGGCTTACAGACTGCACGATCCAGGAACTGATAAGCGCCGCTGCGGAGCAGATCCATCACGCCGCATTCCTCCAGGGTCATGGAACCGCCGCTGGCGACGATCTCCCCTGCATACAGCAGGGACTTGACCTGTTCCAGTGCCTCCGATTTGCTGTCCGCATAATACACATGCATCCGATTCCGGGTCAGGGCTTCTCCGGTTTTCTGCATCTGCCGTCTGATGATGGCCTTCTGGTTCTCATCCATTTCAAAAACTCCTTTCAAAAACGGGGAAGGACTGAGCCTTCCCCGTAGATTCCATTAACCGCCGTAATAGCTGCTGTAGGACTTCATGATCGCATTGTAATAGGTGATGATATCCAGATCCAGGGGATCATACCGCCGATAGGCTGCGGAATCACGCTCCTCCGTGTATCCCTTTGCCCATTCCTCCACTTTGGCATCAAAGGCATCCCCGTAAATGGTCTGACGAACTGATTCCACATTGGATTCGGACCAAAGATCATCTGCCGTCATGCGATCCTCAATGTTCAGACGAACCACAATGTACAGTGCCTCATCCTCTTCGATCAGCTCCGGAACCCCCAGCTTTGCATCGTTGAAAATAAAGTTGTAGGTCTTTTCAGAGGGAGTGTAGTTGATTTCCGTGGTAGTGGTCGTCCCCTCAGCCTTCTTCTCGCTCTCCGGTGCAGTGGTCATCTTTGCAATGATACTCTCGTTGGGATAGGGCTTGGTGGTGGTCGTGGTTTCGGAAGCATCTCCGCTGCCGCTGGTAGCCGGCGCAGTGGTGGCTGTGGTCACGGAAGGAATCACTGTTGTTTCCTCTGTCCGGTCTGCATCCTCATCCTGATCCGTACCCTGAATATCAGTGGTGGTTACGGTTGTGGTAGTCACGGTGGTGGTCTTGACGGTGGTAGCAGTGGTAATCAGATTCCCGGATTCATCCGTAGTGGTCACTGCTGCATTGGAAACAGAGGTGGCATACTCTTTATACTCGTCGATCACATTGTCAAACTCGTGAAGCATGCTCTCTTCGGTGGACTGCGCCTTGATCCGATCCAGATACTGCTCTGCCATTTCCTTCAGCTTTGCCTTGCCGTCGGACTTGAGCAGATTACCCTCCCCATCGGTCAGCGGAATCTTAACATACTCCACACGGGCATTGTTTTCCTTGTAGTAGGTACGCAGGGATTCATCAGTTACGCCCTCAGAACCGCCCTCGCCGTAATATGCTTTATAAATAGCAGTGCGCTTTTCGCCGGACAGCAGTACATCCTTCACGGTCTGCTCGCCGATGCCGCTTGCGGTGTAGAAATCCCCCAGATACGCCCAGCTGGAAGCATAATATGTGTCGATCTCGCTCTTGGTATCCTCAGAGACCGTCAGATTCAGCCGCTCAAATTCCTTTTCAATGGCAACATACTGCAGGCAGTACTCAGTTGCCTTGTCCTGGATCCATTCCTGGATGGGCAGACCTTCTACCATTTTGCCCTTGATGGCCTTCTTCAATTCCTTGTCGGTTTTATAGGACGCATAGTTGAAGTTCTCGGACTCTGCCAGGATCTTCAATGCATCAAAATAGGCATCAATGGAGTAGTAGATGTAGATGCCGGCACGGATCTCCATACCGTCCACCTTCATTACATTTGCCGTTCCCTCGCCGCATCCGAAAAAGGAAAGCAGCATGATCATAGACAGCAGCGCCGCTGTGCATTTTTTCAAAACGTTCATGGTATTCCTCCTGCAATCTTTGAAATCAAATACCTGTTAATTATACTATATTTCTCAGCGATTGTCCATAGGTTTGGCGAAAAAAATTTGATTTCCACGAAAATTTCATGATTTTTTCTCATTGCCGGTACTGGATTTTCTGTTTGCCCTATGATATACTGTAGGAAAAGAAAAACAGGAGGAACTTGCATGCGAGCAGTGATTACAGGAGCAACGTCCGGAATCGGCAAAGAAATGGCGGTGTATCTGAGCCAGCTTGGATACGATCTGATTCTGACCGGCAGAAATCAGAAGCAGCTGGAACAGATGCAGAAAGCCCTTCCTACGAGGGTGGAGATCATCGCTTTGGATCTCAGCGAAGATCGGGCACCCTTTCAGCTATACAATTTTTGCAAAGATAAGCAGGTGGATCTGCTGGTGAACAATGCGGGATACGGTCTGTTCGGCACCTTCGACCAGATCGACCTGGAGGACGAGCTGCATATGCTGAACGTAAATATCCGGGCGCTTCACATTCTCACCAAGCTGTTTTTGCGGGACTTCAAAAACCGGAATCGGGGCAGGATCCTGAATGTGGCATCCAGTGCCGGATTTCTCTCCGGTCCCCTGCTCTCCTCCTATTACGCCTCTAAAAACTATGTGGTGCGGCTGACGCTTGCCATTTATGAGGAGCTGCGCCGTTCCCACAGCAAAGTAACTGTCAGTCTGCTGTGCCCCGGGCCGGTGGATACCAATTTCAACAACCGGGCAGGTGTCCAGTTTAGTATGCCTCCTGCCTCCCCGAAGAAGGTAGCGCGGTATGGCATTGACGGAGCATTACGGGGCAAGTTGATTCTGATCCCGGGAATGGGCGTGCGGCTTGGAGTATTCGCAAGCCGGTTCGTACCTCACAAAATGATGTCCGCCATCACCTACGAGATCCAGAAGAAAAAGCTCAAATAAGCAAACGCCCGGAAGGCATACAACCTTTCCGGGCGTTTTGTGTATGGGTCAGGTTATGCCAGACCATTCTGCTGCTTTGCAGCGGTCAGCGTGTTGCGCATCAGCATGGCAATGGTCATGGGCCCTACGCCGCCGGGCACGGGCGTAATGTAGCCTGCCTTGGGCTCTACTGCCGCAAAATCCACATCGCCGCACAGCTTGCCGTTGTCCAGCCGGTTCATGCCCACATCAATGACAACAGCCCCTTCCTTTACCATGTCTGCGGTGACAAAATTTGCCTTGCCCACTGCCGCAACCAGAATATCCGCCCGTGCACAAATCTCCTTCAGATTCTGTGTCCGGGAGTGACAGATGGTCACAGTGCCATTCTGATGCAGCAGCAGCATTGCCATAGGCTTGCCCACGATGTTGCTTCTGCCGATGACGACGCAGTTCTTGCCGCTGACGGATACGCCGGTGCTGGCGATCAGTTCCATAACCCCAGCCGGTGTGCAGGGCAGAAATGCATAGGAGCCGATCATGATTCTGCCCACGTTGGAGGGGTGGAATGCGTCCACATCCTTGTCCGGGCTGATAGCGTTGATGATCGCCTTTTCATCAATCTGCTTGGGCAGGGGCAGCTGCACCAGAATGCCGTTGACCTGGGGGTTCTCGTTCAGCACCTCCACCAGTTCCAGCAGCTCCTCCTGTGTGGTATCCTCATCCAGTGCGTACTCAAAGGACTGGAACCCAACCGCCTCGCATGCTTTTTTCTTGTTGTTCACATATACCCGGGACGCCGGGTTATTGCCTACGATCACAACCGCCAGACCAACCTGCAGACCGGTTGCAGCCTTCAGCTGGGCTGCTTCCTCCTTGACCTGTTCCTTGACCTGTGCGGATACTTCCTTGCCGTCAATGATCTTTGCCATGTTCCGTTCCTCCTCAATCCTTATCCGTAGATGTTTCCGATGTCTGCTCTTCAGACGCTGCTTCCGGTTCTGTATCCTCCGGCTCATCCTCTGCCAGAATCTTTTCCGTCAGCTCCACGTCCCCTTCCCGCTTCTTCCGGGCATTCTCCTCCCGGGCGGCTGCCTCCGCAAGCAACTGCTTGGATTCAGCCGTATCGCAGTACAGGTGATAATCCGCCCCCATGCGCTTGACACGGGAATAGCATACGATCAGCAGTACGATGGCAGTAACACAGGAAACCGCAGCCAGTACCTGGGATACACGCAGGGTGCCGATGTACAGGCTGTCCGTGCGCAGTCCCTCTACAAAGAACCGCTCAAAGCCGTACCATGCCACGTACATCAGGAAGATCTGTCCGTCAAATTTCCGGTGCTTCCGGGCAATGTATGCCAGCAGGAAGAAGCCAAGCAGGCACCAGACGGATTCGTACAAAAAGCAGGGGTGTACCGGGTAATGCTCGGACAGGTTGATGCCCTTCCCGTAAAGGGTGTTTCCTGCATAGGCGGTATTGTTCACGATCCACTCCTGGATCTTGCCGCTGGACATGCCGAAAATGCTGTCCGTATTGGTGCCGAAGGCTTCGTGATTGGTGAAGTTCCCCCAGCGCCCGATGCCCTGTCCCAGCAGAAAGCCCACTGCAACAATATCCAGCATCGGCATCAGCTTCACCTTCCGGAGCTTTGCCACCAGTCCGCCCACCAGCAATGCGCCGATGACACCGCCGTAAATGGCAAGTCCGCCGCCCCGGATGTTGAACACGCTTTTCCAGTCACCGGCAAAGCTGTCCCAATGGAACAGCACATAATAGATACGGGCACCTACGATGCCACCTACAATGCCGCCGATCACTGCGTCAATGGCACGGTCAGGATCTATACCGTAACGCTTCATCTGGGAAAAGCCGTAGATCATAGCCAGAAGCATGCCAAAGGTGATAATCAATCCGTACCAGGTGATCTGCATGCCGAAAATCGTGAACGCCACGCTTTTCACCGTAATGTCAATACCGAGTTTGGGAAATACAATTTCGTAATAACCAAGATCGCCGAGTTCTGTCATTGTCCTTACTCCTTTTCCACAACTGAGAGTACTACCCGCTCCGGATCAAATCGGGTGCAAAGTGCCTGCTGCACCTGCTCGTAAGTCATATCAGCCAGAATCTGCAGGCTGTCATAGGGCTTGACGCCGGCAAGGTGGGCGTTCATCAGGTTGGTAGCCGTTGCCCCCACGTTGTTGGATTCCCGGAGCATGGATCCGTAGCAGGCTTTCTTGACGCTTTCAAAATGCGCCCGGTCCAGCCCCTCCCGCTTGCAGCGGGCAATTTCCGCCAGGATCCGATCCCGCACCGTGTAGGGATCCGCAGATTCGCCCCCGAACAGGTTTGCAAAGTAGCCGTCTCCGGTGAATACTTCAAAGGAGAAAGCCGAGTTGATCAGCTGCTCCTCCAGCATGCTCCGGTACAGGGGGGACGCCGGATCCGCCAGCACGCTGATGGCAACATAGCATTCAAGCTCCGCACGCACCAGGTCAATGCCGGATGCCGGCTGAGACTTGAAGCCAATCTGGAACAGGGGCAGCCCCACTGCCGCATGATCCGTAACCTCATGCTTCACCACATCCGCAGGCTCCTCCGGGAAGAAGGTTTCCAGGGACAGATCCCTGCAGGGCTTGAGCTTTTCGTCTGCAATCTTCAGCACCTCATCCGCTTTCACGTTGCCGGCAACCACCAGCACCATATTATGCAGATTGTAGAAGGTGTTGTAGCAGCGATATAGTAGATCCGCATCGATCTTTGCGATGCTTTCCACCGTGCCGCCGATGTCAATCCGCACCGGATGATTGTGATACATGGCCTTCAGCAGATTGAACAGCACGCTCCAGGAGGGATCATCCTCGATCATGCGGATCTCCTGACCGATAATGCCCTGTTCCTTGTCCACGCTTGCCTGGGTAAAGTAAGGCTCCTGTACAAAGGACAACAGGATACCCAGGGATTCCTGGTAGTGATCTGAGCAGCTGAACAGATAACAGGTCTTGTCAAAGTCCGTGTAGGCATTGGCATCGGCACCGGTTTTCGCATACAGGGCAAAGGCATCGCAGTCCTCGTTTTCAAACAGCTTGTGTTCCAGAAAATGGGCGATGCCCTCCGGCACCACACAGATATCCGGATCCTGTGCAGTACGGAACCGGGTGTTGATGGAGCCGTACTTTGTGGCAAACAGCGCTTCAGTGGTGCTGAAGCCATCCATCTCGCAAATCAGAATATCCAGTCCGGATGGGTGGTGTACCAGCAGATACTGATCCCCGGTTCGGGGATTGGAAATGATCTCTTTTTGCATATTTACTCCCCTTCCCGCTGCTGCATCAGATATACAGTATCCAGCTGCAGCGACTTTGCCGCATCCATCAGCCGCTGCCGCAGCTTCTGCCGATCTGCAAACATACTGCGGTAATACTCCGCCTCCTGCTGGGGCGTCCGATCCAGGCCGTTGCAAAGCAGGTAGAAATACCAACCCACCCAGCCGGAAGGAGTATCCCCCGTGCCCCGAATGGAATTGACCAGACTCAGCAAAGCGCTGTCCATTTCCTCATCGGTAAAATCACCGGAGCGCAGAGCGTCCAGCTGCCGCAAAATCTCATCCCGGGCGGTCTCGTAATTGGCAAGCTCTACGCCGGAATCCACCAGCATGGTGCGCTTGGAATCGATATAATTGCTGGCGCAGTAGTAGCAAAGGCTCAGCTTTTCCCGCACATTCAGAAACAGCTTGGAGGACACGGTGCCGCCGAGCATGGCGTTCAGCAGCCGCATCAGGTGAATATCCTCCACATCGGTCTTGAAGCCCATGACCAGCTTGGACTGTCCCACATCCATCGGATCGATCACGGTTTTCGGCTCCGGCTTCAGAGGGCTTGCCGCCGTATAAGCAATCTGCTCCGGATGCCGGTCAATGGCGGCAAATGCTGTCCGGATCTGCTCTTTGACCTGGGGCAGAGGCGCTGCACTGACGGAATAGATCTCGATCTGCGCCGTTTCCAGCAGCCTTTTGTATGCGGCATAGGCGGCTTCGGCAGTCACAGCCTCCGCTGTTTCCCGGGTGCCATAAGAGGAAAGCATGGCGGGTTCACCGGCATACACGGTTTTCTGCGCCTGAAGCAGCGCATAGCCCCGCTTGTTGTTGATCTCCGCTTCTACAGCATCCAGCAGTTCCTTCTTCCTGGAGCGGAAGACCTCCTCGCCGAAGGCATTCCCTTCCAGGTTCGGGGCAAATACACAGTTCAGCAGGATCCGAACTGCTTCTCCGGTAATATCCTCCCCCTCCAGGGCGAATCGGTTGTCAATGGCGCTGACGGAAACGGAGAGAATTTGCAAATCCCCCCGTCTTGCAATGTCTACGCCGATATTTGCACCGTACAGCTCATTGAGCCGGGCAGTCAGAGCGGACAGATCCGGATACTCCCGGTTGGAGACGCCGATCACCCCAAGCGCAACCGCATGATCGGACACCGTTTCCATCCGCAAGGGTGTAATCAGGCGAATCCGGATCAGATTGGTTTTGAATTTCTCATCCACAATGGATGTATATGCAATTCCATCTGCCAGGGATTCTCTGAGATAAGAAACAGGCATGCTAGTCCTCCTTTATATGAACATATAAATTTATTATAGCACGATTCTCTGAAAATAGCTAGTGGAGAATCTGAAAAAAACAAAATTTCAGCTTTCTGTCACAAAAAAAGTCCCGCAGCTGTAACAGCTACGGGACAGCCGGACTTATCCCCAGCGCCATTCAAAATTTTCGCAGTCCCTTGCGCCCCGGCAACGACACGCCTGGGAATCCGCAAAGGGAGAATAGCATCTGCCGGATACATAATGTCTGCATTCGGCTTCCGGCTTGGCTCGCTGCAGCAGGCAGGGATCTATGGGGTTCGGAGGAGGAATTTTATCCGGTTTTTCTTTCCAGATTCCACTCATGAAGTTTTACCGCCATTCCTGTTTTATAATTTAATTTCATTATACACCGTTAAAACTGTTTTGTCAAGAGCAGTAAATCATTCTTTTTATGTGAAATCCTATTCTTCCGATGCTGCCGGCTGATACAGCTTTGCCGTCAGTCCATTGATCTCCACGCAGGGATCGTCCAGGTCAATCAGCAGACAGTGCCGCCCCCCGATCACACTGGTGCGCACCTTATCTGTTGCGCCGGGTTTGATATGCACCGTGATCTCCGGGGTGGAAACAACGGTTTTTGTTTCGATCAGATTGGATACGGTCAGAGGTGCATCCCCTACGGTTTTCTGATAGACGGTCTCCACCACGTCCAGCTTCTCCCGGCTTACCCCAACGTCATACAGCAGATCCTTCAGCTTGCTGCTGTCCAGAGTAGGCACTTCTGTTTCTGTTTTGTGATCCGCCGCCACCTCCGCCAGCCGTTCGTTGACGCTGGTGATCATCATATAGTCCAGATCCTCTCCGGCAACTGTCCGCAGAATGGTCTGGAACTCTGCCTTCTCCTCCTTGGGACACATGAGGAACTGACAGCCCAGCACGTCTTCCACAATGGACAGGTTGGGCTTGTTGGGCTTCTGGGAATAATACATCATGTGGTTGATATCCGGAGAACGGTCACTGAACACCGGGAACAGGAACCCATCGGAGGGTGCCTTGCTGACGATCAGTTCCGTATTCTCCTTCTTCACCAGCGCATTGTCAAATTCGCTGTATACAAAACCGTCATCCCCCGTATTAGCCGGACAGAATCCGGCAAGCAGAAAGCTGTATTCCTCATCGGCAGTTTCGTTGTATTCATCGTTTTTGTCCTTGCTGCGGATTGTATAGGTGCAGTAAGCGCAGGTAAAGGCAAAGGCAGATGCATACTGGATCTTCTCGGACAGATGGGTCAGAAAGGCATCAATCGGCTCCTCCGCTTCCAGCTTGGTCTGTAGCAGCTGATACAGCATCTGTTGAGTGCCCCCCTGCACATATTGCTCATTGGGAAATGCATACTCCGTCAGTGCCTTGCCCACACTGGGGCTGAGCACCCGCCGCAGGGTATCCTTCCATACGGCACGGCTGTCCTCCGGCATGGTGATACAGGACTGCACCTGTCGGCAGCGTACATTCTTTTCCGGGTCTATGTATGCGGTCAGCATCCGGTGCATGACCATAAAACCGCTGGCGTCTGTGAAATTCTTTCGGATCTCTCCCACTTCTTTTTTATTCATATTCATTGCCTCCCTTGTTTCTTGTGATACCCCCGGAGCATAGCGTTCAGCATGGCTCGGGGTATGCTGTCCGTTTTATTTTATCATAGCTCAAAAACGCTGTCAATGTGGCATCCGAACGCAGATGCCATATCAGAATGATATCAGCAACATATGAATGATACATTTTACATATATCCAAACATGCATTATAATATATCCGTTACAAAATATCCACATCACCTGTACAATGTCGCAAGCACAAGCCGGTATGCTGGATTCTAAGCTACATTGTACGAGAAACCGATAGATTTGGAGCAAAACTGTGTGCATTTTGGTGATTTTGTAGAAAAACATTGACTTTTTCTATGACAGGTATATAATAATAAGTTGAAAAAGATCAACCTCTCTGTCATGCAAAAAAGCAATGCATGCCTACATGCAGGGCTGCATGCACAGGCAGTAAACGGAGGAATCAGTATGGAAAACATTGTAACAAGAATCATTGAGATCGATCGGGAGGCGAACGAAAAGCTTGCCCAGTCCAAACAGCAGCAGCAACAGCTCCTTGCGGATGCACGGGCAGAGGCGCAGCAGCAGCAGCAGGAGCTGGAAAAGCGGGCGGACAACCGGATCTCCCAAGTGGAGCTTTACCACGAAGGCGAGTACCGGCGTATCAGCCAGGAGCTGAGCGAAAAGTTTGATGCGGCTGTGATGGCGCTGAACAAAAGCTTTGAGGAGCGGCACGAACAGATCGAAACTGAGATTTTTAATAGAATTGTAGGTGAATAGCCTTGTCTGCGCTTGATAAAAACGCACATTATGCGACAATCACCAAAATCAGGACACAGTACGGCAAACGCCTGAAGCAGGCGGACTACGAGGAGTTGCTGTCCAAAAAATCCGTTGTGGAAGCGACGGAGTATTTAAAGGGCAATACAAAGTACAGCGAGGCGCTGTCCAACATCGACGCTTCTACCATTCACAGAGGCTACCTGGAAATGATCCTGCGGCGGAATCTGTTTGAACGGTATCTGGAATTCTGCAAGTTCCAGCAGCTTGATCGCAAGCCCTTCTACCGGTTTCGCATTGTGGAATACGAGATCAAGTCCCTGCTGCATGGCATCATGTGTATGAACGCCGGCTCCATGCAGTCCTTTATCTCCTCCCTGCCGGCATACCTGGTGAAATTCGCCTCCTTCCCGGTGCTGGATCTTGGCAAAGCCACCAGCTTCTCGGAGATCCTGGCTGTGATTCGCAATACCCCCTATTACCAGGTTCTGAAGGATGTGTCCGTCCGGCAGGATGGGCTGGCGGACTACAGCAAGTGTGAATTGCAGCTGCGTACCTATTACATGCGCTGGCTGCTGAATCTGGCAACCAAAGAATTCAAGGGCACAGCACGGAAAGCGCTGACCCAGCAGATCGAAATGCAGACGGATCTGATCAATATCATCAACGCCTACCGGATGAAATGCGACTTCCACGCCACTGCGGACGAACTGAATGAAGCCATGCTTCCCTTCTCCGGGCGACTGTCCAAAACCAAGTTGCAGGAGCTGTACGCCGCACCCAGCACGGAGGAGTTTCTCCGGGTGCTTGGGGATACGATCTACGGCAAGCAGATTGAAGAGCTTGACAAATGCACGGACAGCGTACATTTCGAGCATGAGTTGACAAAGCTCCGGTGCAATCTGGCACGGCGCTCTCTGGTGCTGGCGGAGGATGTGGCGGTGAGCCTGTACTCCATGATGTACCTGCTGGAAACCGAAGTGACCAATATTATCACCATTATTGAAGGCATCCGGTATCAGAAGGATATTTCCTATATTGAAAATCTCCTTGTGATCCAGTAAGATGACGAACAGAAAGGGGTGTACAAATGTCGTCAATCGAAAAAATGGAGCTGGTCAACATTGTGGGGCTGCTCAAATATCTGGACGATACGCTGATACAATGTATCCGCAGCGGTGTGTTCCACATCGAACAGTCCAGTCAGATTGCTGAGGAATCCGGTGCCGCCGGCTTTGTCAATCTGCATGAGCAAAACCCCTACAAGGATCTGCTCAAGCAAATCATTTCCATCGATCTGGACGGCTACAAGCTGCACGAAGCAGATACTGCTCCCGCAGCAGGCATGACCGATCAGGAGATGAAAGACTATATTGCGGATATGCACATGCGATGTTCCGCATTTTCCACACAGATTGCCCAGTATACGGATTATATCGCAGAACGGACACAGGCGCTCAAGCAGCTGGAGCATTTGCAGGGCATGAACGTGGATCTGCAAAAGCTGTTCCAGTGTTCTCATATTGCCATTCGGTTCGGCAAGCTGCCTTCCGACAGCTATCTGAAGCTCAGCTACTACCAGGAAAAAACCTTCCTGTTCCTGCCCTATGATGATGATGGAGAGTACCGATGGGGCTTCTACTTTGCGCCGAAGGACAGCATCACGGAAACCGATGAGATCATGCGTTCCCTGTTCTTTGAACGAATATGGATGCCGGATTTCGTAACCGGTACGCCGGAGCAGGCTACCAATGACCTGAAGGCGGATCTGGAAAGCGCCCAGACAGAGCTGTATGAAGCCCATAAGGCACAGCAGGAGCTTCTGGCACGGGAATCCGAAAAGATTAACGCTGTATTCTGCAAGGTCAAGTTCCTGTACGAAAAATTCAAGCTGCGGAGTTTTGCTTCCGTTTACCGGGATAAGTTCTACCTGGTGGGATTCATTCCCGCAAAGGAAAAGGATCGGTTCAAAAAGCTGTTTGCAGATATTCCGGATGTGTCCATCATCTGCAAGCCACCGGAAACCGCCTCCCACATTGAAACGCCGGTCAAGCTCAAGAACAACTTCTTCACCCGACCCTTTTCCATGTTCGTGGAAATGTACGGACTGCCCAAATACAACGGCTTTAACCCCACCGGACTGGTTGCCATCACCTACACCATCCTATTCGGCATCATGTTCGGGGATCTGGGACATGGTCTGGTGGTTTCCCTGTTCGGCTTCCTGTTCTACAAAAAGACCAAGAACCAGCTGGGTGCCATTCTTGCCCGCATCGGTCTTTCCAGCGCCTTCTTCGGACTGATCTTCGGTTCGGTCTTCGGCTTTGAGCATGCGCTGGATCCTTTGTACCACGCCATCGGTCTTGCCCACAAACCAATCGAGGTCATGGAAAACATCAACCTGATTCTATTCGGTGCCATCGGCATCGGCGTGGTGCTGATTCTGATTTCCATCGTCATCAACACAATCCTCAACCTGAAGAAAAAGGATTACACAGAAGCGCTGTTCGGCAACAACGGACTATTTGGTCTGATCTTCTTCGGTGCTATCCTGTTCATGCTGGTGGGCACCATGTTCCTGAAGATCAACCTGGTAAAGCCCTGGTACATTCTCCTGTTCCTGGTGCTGCCCATCGTGATTATGTTCTTCCGGGAGCCTCTGGGCTGTCTGATGGAGCATAAGAAATACCACGTTGAAAGCGTCGGTGACTTTATCGCCTCCAACTTCTTCGAGGTATTCGAGTTCCTGCTCAGCTACGCAACCAACACCCTTTCCTTCGTCAGAATCGGTGGCTTCGTCTTTTCCCACGCCGGCATGATGTCCGTTGTGATGATGCTGTCCAAGACCGCATCCGCCGGTGCGTCCCCCATTATCATCGTGCTGGGCAACCTGTTTGTCATCGGCATGGAGGGCGTTCTGGCAGCCATCCAGGTTCTGCGTCTGGAATTTTACGAAATCTTCTCCCGGTTCTATACCGAGAGCGACGGCAAGGCGTTTACGCCTGTATCCATCAGTTACGATCCCGTTGTGGAATAATTTGTTTTGGAGGTTATCATTATGAACATCTTTGAACTTCTGCTTTTCCCCCTGCTGGCTGTTATCCTGCTGACCGTTCCGGTCATCGCCATCATCAGAAACCGTAAGGGCGGCAAGATCGCAAAGCGTGCGTTTCTCTTTAATCTCTGCGGATTCTTCGCAGTACTGGCTCTGGCAATCATCCTGCCGGTGGGCGGCTTCATCAGCGCAGATGCAGTAGAAACTGCTGAAAACGCAGTAAACAGCAGCGCAGGGCTGGGCTACATCGCAGCAGCACTGTCCACCGGTCTTGGTTCCATCGGCTGTGGTATCGCAGTAGGCAGCGCAGCGCCTGCCGCAATCGGCGCCGTTGCAGAAGAGCCCAAGTCCTTCTCCAAGTCCCTGATCTTTGTAGCACTGGGCGAAGGTGTTGCACTGTACGGCTTCCTGATCTCCTTCATCATCCTGAACTCTCTTTGATTCCCGGATTCAGAAAGGAGGCGGCCGCAGCCGGGCTG
>NZ_FR894912.1:45662-76649 GCF_000434255.1 Ruminococcus sp. CAG:379
AGCCGGGCTGCCGCAAGCATATGCAGTTTTATGTAATCAGTGACAACATTGACACCCGCATGGGAATGCGCCTTGCCGGGATCGACGGTGTGGTGGTACATGAGGAAGAAGAGGTGCGCAATGCCTTGCGCAATGCCCTTGCGAATCGGAGCATCGGGGTGATCCTGATGACGGAAAAGCTGGTGCGGCTGTGCGATTCCCTTGTGTACGACATCAAG
The DNA here is from genome assembly GCF_000434255.1 of Ruminococcus sp. CAG:379. Lineage (NCBI taxonomy): Bacteria > Bacillati > Bacillota > Clostridia > Eubacteriales > Oscillospiraceae > Ruminococcus > Ruminococcus sp. CAG:379. The sequence continues at coordinate 45,881 of NZ_FR894912.1, forward strand.
CTCAACCGCAAGACCCCGCTGATCGTGGAGATCCCCGACCGGCACGGCACATCCCAGATCACACAGACCATCTCCCGGTATGTGTCCGACGCCATCGGCGTGACCATTTAGGGCGACTGAGTTCACCGAAAGGACGGGATACAAATGGAACAATTTCAACAGGAAAAGCTCGACCGCTTTGTCAATTCAGTAGACGGCGAGGTGGATGCACAGATTTCTGATATGATTCAGGAGGCGCAGCAGCAGGGCGACGAAATCAAGGCAACTGCAAAGGATGCAGCGCTGAAGGCTTCCTATGACCGGATCCAGAAGGCAGTCAAGGAAACAGAAGCCCAGTACAAGCGTATGATCGCACAGGCTGAGCAGGAGCATCACTGCTCCCTGCTTTCCCACCGGGAGGCTCTGGTTGAAAAGATCTTTGAGAACATCCGGCAGCGCCTGGTGCAGTTTCATCAGGGTGCGTCCTACCCGGCTTATCTGCAAAAGCAGATCCGGGATGTGAAGCTGGACGCAAACAGCGTCATTTACCTGGCTCCGGCTGACATGCAGTATGCGGATCTTCTGAAGGGTACCTCCGGCGCACAGGTCTGTGAGGATGACTCCATCCTGCTGGGCGGACTGAGCATCACCACCAAGGACAGCAAGTGCATCATTGACAAAACGCTTGACACCGCCTTCGATGAACAACGCAAGGCGTTCAGCACAACCTATCATTTAGGCGAATAACCGGGCAGGAGAAGCAATGGCGCTTTTTGTCACTGCTTCTCTATTCGGTTTCATGAGGTGATAAATTTGAATACGATATTTTCCGTAAACGGCCCTGTTGTAAAGGTCAAGGATACAAAGGACTTTTCCATGATGGAAATGGTCTATGTGGGCGAAAAGAAGCTGATCGGCGAGGTCATCGGCATTACCGAATCCTTCACCACCATCCAGGTATATGAGGTCACCACCGGTCTGAAGGTGGGGGAGCCTGTTTACACCACCGGCGCACCCATGTGCGCCACACTGGGTCCCGGCATCCTCTCCAACATCTTCGACGGCATTGAGCGTCCCCTCAAGCAGATCGCAGAAAAAACCGGCGCATTCATTGCGGAAGGCACCAACATTCCGGCGCTGGACGAAACCCGTACCTTTGACGTAACCATGACCGTCAAGGTGGGGGATCAGCTCAAGGGAGGCGATGTTTACGCCACCTGTCCGGAGACCCCTGTGGTGAAGCATCACTGCATGGTCTCTCCCCTGCTGTCCGGCGAAGTGGTATGGGTGGCAGACAACGGCAGCTACCATGTCAACGATGTGGTATGCAAGCTGAAGAATGCAAAGGGCAATCTGGAAGAACTGACCCTGTGCCAGAAATGGCCAATCCGGCAATCCAGACCCATTGCGGACAGAAAGCCGATTTCCCGGCCTCTGATCACCGGTCAGCGTGTCATCGACACCATTGTGCCCATTGCAAAGGGCGGCACCGCTGCCATTCCGGGCGGATTTGGTACCGGCAAGACCATGACCCAGCATCAGCTGGCAAAGTGGTGCGATGCGGACATCATCGTATACATCGGCTGTGGTGAGCGGGGCAACGAAATGACGCAGGTTCTGGATGAATTCTCCGAACTGATCGACCCCAAGACCAACCGTCCCCTGACGGACAGAACCGTGCTGATCGCCAACACCTCCAACATGCCGGTTGCCGCCCGTGAGGCTTCCATCTATACCGGCATCACGCTGGCGGAATACTACCGGGATATGGGCTATCACATCGCCATCATGGCGGATTCCACCTCCCGTTGGGCGGAGGCGCTCCGGGAAATTTCCGGTCGTCTGGAGGAAATGCCGGCGGAGGAAGGCTTCCCTGCATATCTCCCCTCCCGTCTGTCCGAGTTCTATGAGCGTGCAAGCTATGTAGAGACCCTGAACGGCAGAGAGGGCAGCGTCACCATCATCGGTGCTGTATCCCCTCAGGGTTCCGACTTCTCCGAGCCGGTAACACAGAACACCAAGCGGTTCGTCCGCTGCTTCTGGGCGCTGGACAAGGCGCTTGCCTACGCAAGACACTATCCTGCCATCAACTGGAACACCAGCTACAGCGAATATGTGCCGGATCTGGCGGATTTCTACACCCAGCAGGTGGATCCGGACTTCCTGACCTTCCGGCAGGAGATCTCCAATCTGCTGATCGAAGAAAACAAGCTGATGGATATCGTCAAGCTGATCGGCTCCGATGTGCTGCCGGACGATCAGAAACTGATCATTGAAATTGCCCGGGTCATCCGTGTAGGATTCCTACAGCAAAACGCATACCACAAGGATGATACCTATGTGCCTCTGAAAAAGCAGTTTCTGATGATGGGTCTGATCCTGCACCTGTATCACGGGGCACAGGCACAGGTTTCCCAAGGAGTTCCCCTGAGTGAAGTGGTGCAGACCGGTCTGTTTGAGAAGGTCATCAAGGTCAAGTACGACATTCCCAACGATCAGCCGGAGCTGTTTGCGGTTTACAAGAAAGACATTGACGCAGCGTTCGAGAAGCTGAGCGCCGCACGGGAGGAGGGACAAATCGCATGAGTCTGCAATATCTTGGATTGAATGAGATCAACGGACCGCTGGTTGTCCTGGATCAGGTCAGCGGCATCAGCTATGACGAGGTTGCGGAGCTGCATCTGGAGGACGGCACGGAGCGTCTGGGTCGTGTGGTAGAAATTTCCGGTGACAAGGCAGTGCTCCAGGTGTTCGAGGGCACAAAGGGGCTTTCTCTGAAGAATACCAAAACAAAATTTCTGGGGCGGCCTATGGAAATGCCCCTGTCTGAGGAAGTGTTGGGCAGAGTGTTCAACGGTGCAGGCAAGCCCATTGACGGACTGGGAGATATTTTCCCGGAGAAGTTTGCGGACATCAACGGCAAGCCGCTGAACCCGGTTGCCAGAACCTATCCGAGAAACTACATCCGCACGGGTATTTCCTCCATCGACTGCCTGATGACCCTGATTCGTGGACAGAAGCTGCCCATCTTTTCCGGTTCTGGCTTGTCCCACAACAAGCTGGCAGTGCAGATCGTGCGGCAAGCACAGATCGCAGAGGACAGCGGAGAGAAATTTGCCGTTGTATTCGCTGCCATGGGCGTCAAGAACGACGTGGCGGATTACTTCCGCAAGAGCTTTGAGGACAGCGGTGTGCTTCAGAATGTAGCCATGTTCCTGAACCTGTCCAACGACCCCATCATTGAGCGTATCCTGACGCCCCGCTGTGCACTGACCGTTGCGGAGTATCTGGCATACGAAAAGAATATGCACATTCTGGTTATTCTGACGGATATGACCTCCTATGCAGAGGCGCTCCGGGAGTTCTCCTCCTCAAAGGGCGAGATTCCTGGCAGAAAGGGCTATCCGGGCTACCTGTACTCCGACCTGGCTTCCCTGTATGAGCGGGCAGGCATTGTCAACGGGGCAAAGGGCAGCGTAACCCAGATCCCGATTCTGACCATGCCCAACGACGATATCACCCACCCGGTGCCGGATCTGACCGGATACATCACGGAGGGACAGATCGTACTGGATCGGAACCTGGATCAGACCGGTATTTATCCGCCGATCTCCGTACTGCCTTCCCTGTCCCGTCTGATGAAAGACGGCATCGGTGAGGGTTTCACCAGAAGCGACCATGCGGCAGTGTCCAACCAGCTGTTCGCTTCCTATGCAAAGGTGCAGGAGGCACGGTCTCTGGCTTCCGTTATCGGCGAGGAGGAGCTTTCTGACACGGACAAGAAGTACATGGAGTTCGGCGTATACTTTGAGAAGTACTTCATCAATCAGGGCTTTGACGAAAACAGAACCATCGAGGAAACACTGGATCTGGGTTGGGATCTGCTATCCGTCCTGCCTATGAGCGAGCTGGATCGTGTGGACGAAGCCCTGTTGAAGGAAAAGTACAATCCGGAAAATGCAAAGAGATTTACACGCTGACAAGGAGTGAGAGCGTATGGCTGAACAGGTTTTTCCCACAAAGGGCAATCTGATCAATGCGAAAAAAACACTGGGATTGTGCCGGCTAGGGTATGATCTGATGGATCGTAAGCGCAACATTCTCATTCGGGAAATGATGTCTTTGATCGAAAAGGCAAAATCCCTGCGTGGTGAGATCGAGGATACCTATAAAACCGCCTATGCTGCCCTGCAGGAAGCCAATATCACACTGGGGGTCATTGACCAGATCGCCGAAGCAGTGCCCATCGAAAACGGCATCAGCCTGGTATCCCACAGCGTTATGGGTGTGGAGCTGCCTCAGCTTACTCTGGAGGAGAGCCAGGACAAGAGCCTGGTGCCCTACGGATTTCTCAACACCAATTCCCAGTTGGATCACGCCTACGTTTCCTTCCGGAAGGTGGTACAGACCACCACCGTTCTGGCAGAGGTGGAAAACAGCATCTACCGGCTCGCCACAGCCATCAAAAAGACCCAGCGCCGTGCCAATGCCCTGCGGAACATTCTCATTCCCCGTTATGAGGGCATCGTGAAGTTTATTACGGACAACCTGGAGGAAAAGGACCGGGAGGAATTTGCCCGTATGAAGGTCATCAAGGTGCAGAAGCGCAAGAAGGCAGAAGCATAAACATTGCCCGCAGCACACACTGCGGGCATTTTTGCCGGAACACTGGGCTATGTAAGCAGCTCACGGAGCATCCCGTCCGCCTGTTCCAGCTTTACCAGCCGCATGAAATCATAGCTTTCACAAAGCTGTGTACAGTGCTCCAGAAGGGCTTGATCCGCATCCACATCCAATAGCAGGATCGTTCCCACCAGTGCCTCGTCCGTCCACCGGAGCTGGGAGATCAGCCGCCGGATCCGCACCTGCGCACGGGCGTCCCCCTTCCGCAAAGGGATGATGGTCACAAGCCCTGCCCCGCTGCACTCCCGATCCTTGCACAGCACATGGGTCAACTCGTTCACTGTCAGCAGTGTCAGCATCACGCAAAGCAAAAGCACACCGGTAATAAAAACGCCTTCCATTCTCGTTCCTCCCCTTCGGGTATTACCCGCTTTTTCTTAGAATATGCCCCGCCGGGAAAAGTGTGAAAAGGCGCACAGAAAAAAATACATTGTTCTCGACAAAAAGACACTTGTTCTCGGTATGCTGACACAATTCACAAATAATCGCAGTGTGGAATTGCCCTTTTCGTCAAAATCCTACTTGTTATTTTTCTGTCACTATGCTATAATATACAAAGGTTACTGGGAATGCGCCCAGAATTCAATCAGAAAACCGGAGGTCATCCAATGAAAGCGTTAACAGCATGTACAAAAGCGGAATTGGCTGCTTGCAAGCAGGAATACGAAGCAGAATATCAGGATTTCAAAGCACAGAACCTCAAGCTCGATATGTCCAGAGGCAAGCCGGCACCGGAACAGCTGGATCTGTCCATGCCTATGATGGATGTGCTGACTTCTAAGGATCTGCTCCAGACTGAAAACGGCTTTGACTGCCGCAACTACGGTCTGATCGATGGCATCCCGGAAGCTAAACGTATGTTCGCCGACATTCTGGGCGTCTCCGACAAGGAAATCATCATCTGCGGCAATTCCAGTCTGAACGTGATGTTCGACACGGTGGCTGCCGCTTATACACACGGCATTCTGGGGAATACCCCCTGGTGTCAGCAGAAGGACGTAAAGTTCCTCTGCCCGGTTCCCGGCTATGACCGGCATTTCTCCATCTGTGAATGGTTCGGCATTGAAATGATCAACGTGCCTCTGAAGGAGGACGGCCCGGATATGGATCTGGTGGAGAAGCTGGTTTCCGCCGACAGTTCTATCAAGGGCATCTGGTGCGTCCCCCAGTATGCAAACCCCACAGGCTGCTGCTACAGTGACCAGGTAGTACGCCGGTTTGCAAACCTCAAGCCAAAGGCGCCGGACTTCCGGATCTTCTGGGATAATGCCTACTGCATCCACCATCTGGTGGAAAATCCGCCGCAGGTGCTGAATCTGATGGATGCATGCAAGGAAGCAGGCAATCCCAATCTGCCCTACATCTTCGCATCCACCTCAAAGGTCAGCTTTCCCGGCTCCGGCATTTCTATGATCGCCGGCAGCGAGGAAAACATGAGCGATCTGAAAAAAACCATGTCCATCCGTACCATCGGTTATGACAAGATCAACCAGCTGCGGCATGTCCGGTTCTTCCATGATGCAGCAGGTCTGCGGGCGCATATGGAAAAGCACCGGCTCATCATCCGCCCCAAGTTCGAGGCAGTCATCAATAAGCTGAACGCTGACATCCGTCCGCTGGGAATCGCTGACTGGACGGAGCCAAAGGGGGGCTACTTCATCTCCTTCAATTCCATGCCCGGCTGTGCAAAGCGGATCGTACAGCTTTGCAAGGAGGCAGGGGTCACTCTGACCGGCGCCGGCGCAACCTACCCCTACGGCAAGGATCCGGAGGATCGGAACATCCGGATCGCTCCCACCTACCCCAGCGTTGCAGAACTGACAAAGGCAATGGAGCTGTTCTGCATCTGTGTCAAGCTGGCAAGCGTGGAAAAGCTGCTGGCAGAATAATTCAGCATACGAAAGGCACCTTTGCGTGGAGCAGGGGTGTCTTTGCTGTTTATTGGATGGTTTCCCGTTTGAAATCCTCCAGAAAGCGCTCCGCTGCTTTGGAAAAGACCTGGTACTTTTTCCAGACCAGATACATCTGCGCCGACTTCAAAGGATAAAAGGGGCGGAAACACAGATTGCTTTCCCCCGAACAGTTGATGAGCTTATCCAGCGTGATGGCATAGCCCATGCCCTCGTCCACCAGCAGAGAGCCATTAAAGATCAGATTGGAGGTCGCCGAGATCCGGATCCGTTCCTTCGGCAATCCCAGCCATTCAGACAAGCCCTCCAGATCCTCCCGCTGCCGGGACACGATCAAGGGACGATCCGCCAGCATGTCGGCGGTAATATAGGGCTGTGGAGCAAGGTCGCTGTCCCTGCGCATCAGCACCCCCCAAGTATCATACACCGGAAATTTGATGTGGGCAAAGCCGGAAATATCCGCCGGTTCAAACAAAACGCCAAAATCGATCAGCCCCTTGTTCAGCTTATCGATCACGTCAATGGAATCCCCACTGATATTGTGAAAGATGATGCCCGGATGCGCCTGACGGATCTTCTGGACGATCCGGGCAATGATCCGGACAGCGTCCGTTTCTCCGGCACCCACATACACATCGCCGGTGATCTCCTCATTGTCCCCTGCCAGCTCCGTTTCCGTTTTCTTTACCAGATCCAGGATCTCCTCCGCACGCTTTCGCAGCAGCATGCCATCCTCCGTCAGCTTGACGTTGTAATTCCCCCGTTTCAGCAGGGTTTTTCCCAGTTCTTCTTCCAACTGCCGCAGCTGCCCGGACAGGGTGGGCTGGGTAATGTGCAGCTTTTCCGCCGCTTTGGTGATGTTCTCCTCCCGGGCAACTGTGAGAAAATAGCGCAGTACTCTGATTTCCATTCCGCACCTCCCGAAACCAGTATACCACATTCAGAAATGCTTTTCAAGCATATCAGAGCATGCAAAACAAGTATTGGACAATTGCGGAACGGAAGCGTATAATAGGTGTCAGAAAAGCAAAACCTGACAGATGCAGAGAATGAAGGATGCATATGCAGAACATCACACAAACAGCCGGCAGAGACCAGCTGGGCACATTTGCGCCGAGCTTTGCCCATTATAACGACGATATCCTGTTCGGGGAAAACTGGAACGATCCCCACATGGATTTGAAAACCAGATGCATCATCACCTTCGTTGCCCTCATGGCATCCGGAATCACGGATTCCTCTTTGGTGTATCACTTACAGAACGCCAAAGCAAACGGCGTCACAAAGGAAGAAGCTGCCGCTATCATCACCCATACGGCATTTTATGTGGGCTGGCCGAAAGGCTGGGCAGTGCTGCGGCTTGCGAAGGAGGTATGGGTGGAGGAAGCTCCGGCAGAACAGGGCATGGCTGCCCACGCTGCCTCCATGCTGTTCCCCATCGGCGCACCCAACGACGGCTTTGCCCAATATTTCAGCGGCAAAAGCTATCTGGCACCGATCTCCACTGCGCAAGTGGGAATCTTCAACGTGACCTTTGAGCCTGGATGCAGAAACAACTGGCACATCCATCGGGCAGACAAAGGCAGCGGTCAGATCCTGCTGTGTGTAGGAGGACGTGGCTATTGCCAGGAATGGGGCAAACCTGCGGTCATGATGCAGCCCGGCGACTGTATCAATATCCCGGCAGGCGTCAAGCATTGGCACGGTGCCGCACCGGACAGCTGGTTCTCCCACCTGGCAATCGAAGTGCCCGGCGAGAACTGCTCTAATCAGTGGCTGGAGCCGGTGGAGGACGTACAATACAACAGCATAGAGAACACGGAGGGATAACCATGAAAAAAGCACTGGTCGCATATTTCAGCACCAGCGGCGTTACCGCAAAACTGGCGGAGCAGCTGGCATCCGCCATTGGAGCGGATCTGCATCAGATCCAGCCGGAAACCCCTTATACAAAGGCGGATCTCAACTGGATGGATCAGCAAAGCCGCAGCAACGTGGAGTGTCACAACAAAGCATGCAGACCCGCCATTGCAAACAAGCTGGAGCATCCGGAGGCGTATGACACGATATTTGTCGGCTTCCCAATCTGGTGGTATGTGGCACCGAACATCATCAACACCTTCCTGGAGCAGTATGACTGGACGGGGAAAACCATCATTCCCTTCGCCACATCCGGCGGCAGCGGTATGGGCAAGACCAACCAGGAGCTGGCTCCATCCTGTCCCGGCGCATTGCTGATGGAGGGCAGGGTGCTTCCTCCGCACTCCAGTAAGCAGGCGCTGGAAGCATGGGCAAATGCCCTTTGAGAAACCGAATCCGTTCCACAGCATGTAAACCCGGAGGTTGCCGGATTTGCGTGCTGTTTTGTGTCCAAAATACATCAAGGTGTGTACATGCGTGTACATCCTGTGTACATCGGAAAAACCGGAAATGTACACACCCGCAACCCACGTAAAATAGGGCTTTGTGGCACTTTTCAACAGGGGTTGTGTACATTGTGTACATAGGGCAAGGGTATATTCGCAGATTGTATCTCTTGTAAACATATACGCACTTAATGGTTAAAATTTAATATTTATTTTTATAGAATTGCTTAGTAGATATAAAATCATTCTCATAGACAAAACAGAACGTATGTTCCTGGATCGATCTGAAACGGGGTTGGGTTTCCACCCCCCCTACCCCCATGTACACAATGTACACACCTTATGTTGAAAACCCGGAAAAATCCCGAAAAACTGGGGCTAGAGGGTGTGTACATTTTCAGAAAAGCCAATGTACACACCTGTACACACATGTACACAGCATGCAGCCCTTCCGAACGTCCTTTGCATAATCCGGCAGGATCCGCACATACTACTGCCAGAACATGCATACCGGAACGGAGGAGTCATGCCAAATGAAAGATAAGATATTCGGCGTATTACAGCGGGTGGGGCGCTCCTTTATGCTGCCCATTGCCCTGCTGCCCATTGCAGGCCTGCTGCTTGGAATCGGCAGTTCCTTTACCAATCCCACCACCATCGAAACCTATCACTTGCAGAACGTCATCACCGAAGGCGGCGTTCTGTATACGCTGCTGGATATTATGAGCAAAACCGGCAGTGCGGTGTTTGACAACCTGGCGCTGCTGTTTGCGATGGGGGTCGCCATCGGCATGGCGAAGAAGGAAAAAGAGGTTGCCGCATTGTCCGGCGCCATCGGCTTTCTGGTAATGAACACCGCCATCAGCGCTCTGATCCATGCAAAAGGGGGCGTGGAGGCGATGGCTGCCAATTCCACCGCCTCTGTGCTGGGCATCACCACCCTGCAAACCGGCGTATTCGGCGGCATTCTGGTAGGACTTGGAGTCGCCGCACTCCACAACCGGTTTTATAAAATCCGCCTTCCGCAGGTGCTGTCCTTTTTCGGAGGCACCCGGTTCGTGCCAATCATTTCCGCCGTTACCTACCTGGCAGTGGGCGTGCTCCTGTTCTTTGTGTGGCCGGTAGTACAGACGGGCATCGCAAAGCTTGGGAATCTGGTGCTCAGCTCCGGCTACGCAGGCACCTGGATCTACGGCACCATCGAACGGGCTCTGATCCCCTTTGGTCTGCACCATGTATTCTATATGCCCTTCTGGCAGACGGAGCTGGGCGGCTCCATGCGCATTGACGGGGTGACTGTCACCGGTGCCCAGAATATCTTTTTTGCGGAACTTGCCTCCAAATCCACACAGGTGTTCTCTGTATCCGCCACTCGGTTCATGGCAGGGAAATTCCCCTTTATGATCTTCGGACTGCCGGCGGCTGCATACGCCATGTACCGGACAGCCCGGCCGGAAAAGAAGAAGCTGGTTGGAAGTCTGCTACTGTCGGCGGCGCTGACCTCCATGCTCACGGGCATTACCGAGCCGTTGGAATTCACCTTTCTGTTCGTGGCACCGGCGATGTATGCGGTACACTGTGTGTTGGCTGGCTTGTCCTATATGCTGATGCACATTCTGAACGTGGGTGTGGGCATGACCTTCTCCGGCGGTATCATTGACCTGACCCTGTTCGGCATCCTGCAGGGCAACCAGAAGACCCACTGGCTGTGGATTCCGGCGGTGGGGCTGGTGTACGCTGTGGTATACTATTTCGTGTTCTATTGGATGATCACCAAGCTGGATCTCCGGACGCCGGGCAGAGAGCCGGATGATGCGGCGCCCAAGCTGTATACCCGGAATGATCTGAACCGGGAAAAAGCATCCCGGGCGGCAGGCGGCAAAAGCCAGGATACTATCAGCGCATTGATCCTCACCGGGCTGGGCGGTCTGGAGAATCTGTCGGATCTGGACTGCTGCGCCACCCGGCTTCGGGTCACCGTGCAGGATCCGGACAAGGTATCGGACAGCATGCTGAAAGCCAGCGGCGCATCCGGCGTACTCCGCAAGGGCAACGGGGTACAGGTGATCTACGGCCCACAGGTATCCGTCATCAAATCTGCTCTGGATGAGTTTCTGGAATCCCCCCAAGCGGCACATGCCGCAGAGCTTGCAAACCAGGACGCAAGCCCGGAGCCGAACACGCCAGAGCCATCCCAAGCCGGACAGAGCCAACTGCTGCATGCCCACATGAACGGCAAAGTAGTGCCTCTGGAGCAGGTGCCGGATGAAGCCTTTTCCGGGAAGGTGCTGGGGGACGGCTGTGCCATTGAACCGACGGACGGCAAGCTGTATGCCCCCTGCGATGGGGTCATCGATACGGTATTCGACACCTGCCACGCTGTGAATATGCGCTCGGATCAGGGTGCGGAGCTGCTGCTGCATGTGGGCATCGACACGGTGAAGCTGGGGGGCAAATACTTCACCGCCCATGTGCAGGATGGACAGCAGGTCAAAACCGGAGATCTGCTCTTGAGCTTCGATGCGGACAAGATCCGGCAGGCAGGCTACCAGCTGACCACGCCTCTGATCGTCTGCAACAGCGAGGACTACGACAAAATGGAGCCACTCGCCTATGACATCATCCGGGCAGGCGCAGCCTTTCTCCGGCTCTCATAAGAAAATACGGGCATTGCAGGCGGTTCTGCAATGCCCGTTGATTATTGTGCGGCAGTTTCCGTTCCGGAGGTCTGTTCCGGCTCCGTTGTGTCCGTAACCGCCGGCTCTGAAGCGGACTCCGTCCCATCCGGCGCATCCGTCTGCCGGAAGTTGGACAGCTCCATCACCAGCTTCTGATTGGGCATCTCGAACTTCAGAGGGATCCCCTTCTGATCCAGGGTCAGGGTATAGCTTCCCTGCTCCACAGAGCCTTCCACCACACAGGTGTCCCCTTCCTTTACGCAATCCAGCTCTGTCTTGCCGTCCAGCTCGCCCACCAGGTCAATGAAGATAGTGAGCATGGATTTTACCGGCATGGCAGACTGGGGCACGGAGAAGCTCAGCCCCTTGTAGGATGCTGTCACCTGTCCGTCCAGAAACGCAAGCTGGACTCCCGCCAGAGAATCCGGCTGGGAGAAGGTCACATCCCACGCCTGATCCCCATACCGAGAAAGAGATGCCTCCGCTTGGGTCTGATCCACCGTCACTTTGGCATCCACCACAAAGGGCTGACGCAGATCCACCTGAACCTTACCGCTTTCGCATCCGCCGATCCCACAGGCAGTGCTTGTCATACAAAGGGCGGTGATTCCGCATAAAAGCAACTTTTTCATCATACAACTCCGTTCCGCAGGGCGCAAAAAAGCGGCACCATGCTGTACCGCTTTCCGGCAGCGGCAGCCGAACTGAAAAACCGCTTTTGACTTCCTTTGCATTGGCTCAATCCGAATGCCGACGCTGCTCCAGCTTCAAAAACAAACCGGGCAGCTCCCCGATCAGATCCGTTGGCAGCATCGCCTGCTCGGACAGATGCTCTGCTGCACAGTCCCCTGCCTTGCCGTGCAGAAAGACTGCCATGCAGGCTGCATTGGTGGGGGGAATCCCCTGTGCCACAAGGGATGCCAGCATGCCTGCCAGCACATCTCCGCTGCCTCCCTTGCTCATGCCGGAATTGCCTGTGCTGTTGACAAAAGCACCCTCCGGCGTGGCTACAATGGTTCCGGCTCCCTTCAGCATCAACGTGACCCCATGCTCCCGTGCAAAGGATCCCGCCTGCTCCATGCGATCCGACTGCACCGCAGCCACTGTGCAGTGCAGCAGCCTTGCCATTTCTGCCGGGTGGGGAGTCAGGATCAGGGGTACTTTCACTTCCTTGATTATATCTATGCAGCCTGTCACACAATTTATACCGTCTGCGTCCAGAATTACCGGACAGGTGGCTTCTTGTAGGATCCGGGTCACCAGCGCTTTGGTTTCCTCCGTTTCCCCAAGACCGCAGCCGATGAGCACGGCAGTGGATTTCGCCATCTCCTCCAGCAGCATATCCCCGTTTGCAGACAACGCAAAGCCCTTCTCATCCGTCTGCATGGGCAGGTACATAGGCTCCGGGTACCGGGCACACATGGCAGCGATCACCGATCTGGGAGTTGCAAGCCGCATCAGCCCGACTCCGCATCGTAATGCCGCCGCCGCACTCATCACCGCCGCTCCGGGCATGCGCTCACTGCCGGTGATGCAAAGCAGCTTGCCAAACTGTCCCTTATGGGAATCCGGCTGGCGGGAGGGCAGAAAATTGGCGATCATCCGCTCCGTGATCCCTGCCATCGGATAATCGATCTGCTGATATGCAGACTCCGGAATGCCGATATCTGCCACCAGGATCTCCCCGCAGTAGGTTTTCAACGGATACTGCACCATGCCGAATTTGCATGCTCCGAAGGATACCGTCATCCGGCAGCGCATGGTTCCCGGCACCACTGCACCGGTCTCCGCATTGCCGCCGCTGGGAATATCCACCCCGATGCAAAAGCGGCTGGATGCAAGGGCGAACAGCTCCGCCTGCTCCGGGCGCAGGGTACCGTGAAAGCCGGTACCAAATACACCGTCCACCACGAAATCCGCTATGCCGATGGCTTCCTTGATCTGGGCAATGCTGCTGAGTACCGGAATGTCCCCCAACTGCTTGTACATGCTGTAAGCCAGAATGGTTTTGGGAATGCCGCACAGCAATCCCACTGACACCGGAACTCCCTGTGAAGAAAGCAGCCGGGCAGCTACAAAGCAGTCCCCCCCATTGTTGCCATTTCCGCACAGAAACAGGATCTTTCCGCCCTTTTTCTGCCGGATCTGCCGCAGGAGAAATATGGAAAGCTGCTGACCTGCATGCTCCATCAGCTGAGCATAGCTGACTCCATTCTGGTCAGACAACTCCTCGAGCCGCCTCATTTGCTGTGGTGTCACAAGTCTCATATCTCATCGCCTCCCCATGCGATTTAGAATCAGCGGAGCCCCCGCTTCAGACTCGGACGGATCGCTTCCAGAATCCGCTCGTTGGGAGAAAAAACCAGCCGCACCCGACCCATACCTTCATGCTGAAAATCTGCAGCATAATAATGTGCCTCGTCTCCGTCCCCCACCAAAAACGTGGTAATGTTGTTGTCAAACTTCGCTTCGGATTCCAACCCGAAGGCTTCAAACTCTGCGATTCTCACCGTCAGCATGTGCTTGCGCTTGCGCTTGGCAATGATCTTGTCCACGTCCAGCTCCCCGTTGGTAACGGAATATTCGTACTCCACATTCATGCCGGTAACGAGAAAATACCCGCCGTATGCCACTGCGCATACCACCAGCAGGATCAGGGGCATTACCATAACGGAAAGATAAGCCAACCCCAGACACAGGATCCCCGTTGCGGCAATCAGACCGAACTTTTTTGCCTGATCCGCAGGGGTCATCGGCTTCACGACCAGCTGTTCTACAAACGTATCCATTGAACGAACCCTCCAAACCTTAATACTATTATACTAGCACATTTTTTTGAAAACTTCAAGAAAAACGCTTGCATTTTCAGAAAAAAAAGTTTATAATAAAGGTAACATGCTGACTGAGAGAGTAGGCGCAGCATCCGCATGGTTCAGAGAGCATCCGTCACCGGCTGAAAACGGATTCCCTTGCAGCAGCGCTGAAGTTCACTCACGAGTGGCTGTGCCGAAGCCAATTGGTTGTAAGCACGGACGTAGGTCTGCGTTAAAGACGAGGGAGTGATGGCTCCCGGCACTGATAGGTGGTTCACAAGCGAGTCTTGTCCTTTCGGGCAGGACTCTTATTTTTTGGAGAGGTGATCGCATGAAACAGCAACTGGAAAACATTGAAGCAGCTGCCAAGCAGGCTTTGGCTGACTGCGGCTCCATCAAGGGACTGGATGATCTCCGGGTTCGCTTTTTGGGCAAGAAAGGGGAACTGACCGGCATCCTCAAGCAGATGGGCGGTCTGTCCGCTGAGGAACGTCCCGTGATCGGGCAGCTGGCAAACAAGGTCAGAGGCGACATTGAAGCAGCCATCGGGGACAAGCTGGCAAAGCTCAAGGCACAGGAACAGGAGATGAAAATCCGCAGCGAATCCATCGACATTACCCTGCCCGGCAAGCCCCAGTCCGTTGGCAAGCTGCACCCTCTGACCATTGTGGCAAACGAGGTTAAGGAAATCTTCCTGGGCATGGGCTTTTCTGTCGCAGACGGTCCGGAAGTGGAGTATGACTACTACAACTTTGAGGCGCTGAATCTGCCCCCGAACCATCCGGCACGGGATACACAGGACACCTTCTACATTACCGACAACATTCTGCTCCGCACCCAGACTTCCTCCGTGCAGGTGCATGTGATGGAAAACCAGAAGCCCCCCATCCGCATCATTTCTCCCGGCAGAGTATACCGGTCCGATGCGGTGGATGCAACCCACTCTCCCCTATTCCATCAGATCGAAGGACTGGTTGTGGACAAGGGCGTGACGATGGCTGACCTGAAGGGCACGCTGGAGCTGCTGATGAAGCGGCTGTACGGAGACGACTGCAAAATCCGTCTGCGGCCCCACCACTTCCCCTTTACTGAGCCCAGTGCAGAGGTGGATGTCATGTGCTTCAACTGTCACGGAGAAGGCTGCCGCATCTGCAAGGGTGAAGGCTATATTGAACTGCTGGGTGCCGGCATGGTTCATCCCAAGGTACTGGAAGGCTGCGGCATCGACAGCGAGATCTACTCCGGCTTTGCCTTTGGTCTGGGCCTGGAGCGGATCGTTATGCGCCGGTACAACATCAGCGACATGCGTCTGATGTACGAAAATGATCTGCGCTTCCTGGATCAGTTCTGATTCCAGCGATACTATAGATGAAAGGATGCATCCAAGATGAATTTGTCAATGAAATGGCTTTCTGATTATATCCAGGAGGAGATCCCGGTCAAGGAATTCTGCCACTGCATGACCATGAGCGGTTCTAAAGTGGAGGGCTTTGAAACCGAAGGCAGCAGTATCAGCAAGGTGGTAGTGGGCAAGATCCTGTCCATCGCTCCTCACGAGAACGCAGACGCTCTGTTTGTGTGCCAGGTAGAGATCGGCACAGAGGCACCGGTGCAGATCGTCACCAACGCCCGGAACGTAAAGCCCGGCGATCTGGTTCCCCTGGCGCTGGACGGTGCCACCCTGCCGGAGGGGAAGATCAAAAAGTACAAAATGCGGGGCGTGGAGAGCTTCGGCATGTTCTGCGGTCTGGAAACGCTGGGGCTCACCGTTCACGATTTCCCCTACGCAGATCCGGATGGGGTACTGGTGATCCAGGAGCCCTGCCAGGTGGGCGAGGATATCCACAGCGCACTGGGTCTGAACGATACCTCCGTTGAGTTTGAGATCACCTCCAACCGGCCGGACTGCCTGTCCGTCATCGGTCTTGCAAGAGAAGCAGCCGCTACCTTCCATGTGCCCCTGCACCTGCATGCACCGGCATTCCACGCCAACAGCGAATCCGTCAGCGAGCAGCTGTCCGTAGAGGTGCAGAATACCACCCTTTGCCCCCGCTACTGCGCCGGTATGGTCAAGAACGTGAAGATCGGCCCTTCCCCCCGCTGGATGCGGGAACGCCTGCGTGCAAGCGGCGTGCGGCCCATCAACAACCTGGTGGACATTACCAACTATGTAATGCTGGAATACGGACAGCCCATGCATGCCTTTGACCTGCGGTATGTGCAGGATGCGAGGATCACCGTCCGGAATGCAAAGGACGGGGAGCAGATCACCACACTGGACGGCACAGAGCGAAAGCTTTCTCCGGAAATGCTGGTAATCGCCGACTCTGAAAAGCCCATTGCTGTTGCCGGCGTCATGGGTGGCGAGTACAGCGGCATTATGGAGGATACCACCACAGTGGTCTTTGAATCCGCATACTTTGAGCCCACACAGGTTCGGCTCACCGCCAAGAAGCTGGGCATGCGGACGGATGCCTCCGCCCGGTATGAAAAGGGACTGGATCCCAACTCCACCATTACCGTGCTGAGCCGTGCCTTTGAGCTGGTAGAGCAGTTGGGTGCCGGTGAAGTGGTAGGCGGCATCATCGATGTGAACAACGTGGGCGAGCCCAAGCCTCCCGTACCCTTTGACGCAAACTGGATCAACGGTTTCCTGGGCACCAGCATCCCCGAAAGCGATATGATCCACTACCTGAACGAGCTGCACTTCAAGGTGGAAGATGGCATGGTCTACGCTCCCAGCTTCCGGATTGATATTGAATGCAAGGCGGATGTGGCAGAGGAGATCGCCCGGATCTATGGCTACAACAACATTCCCAGCACGGAGCTGCAGGGTCTGGCGGATGCCAGACTGACCCCTGCCCAGATCTTCAACCGACAGATTGAGCAAAGCATGGTGGCACTGGGCTGCTACGAAATCGCAGCATTCTCCTTCGTTTCTCCAAAGTACTTTGACAAGATCGCACTGCCGGCGGACAGCAAGCTGCGCAAGNNCACTGCCGGCAGACAGCAAGCTGCGCAAGCCTCTGGTGATTACCAATCCTCTGGGTGAGGATACCAGTGTGATGCGTACCACTGCTCTGCCCTCCATGCTGGAGATTCTGGCACGGAACTACAACAACCGGAACGAAAGCGCCCGGCTGTTTGAGATCGGCAAGGAGTATCTGCCCACCACACCGGATCAGCTGCCTCTGGAGCCTGCACGGCTCACCATCGGCATGTACGGCGGCAATGTGGATTTCTATGATCTCAAGGGCGTCATCGAAGCATTGATGGTGCAGCTGAAGATCTCCGATTGCCGGTATGAACGCTGCGGCGAGGACTGTCCCTTTGACGAAAAAAGCGCATTCCATCCCGGCAGAAGCGCCGTGCTATATGCGGGGGATACGCCGCTGGGCATCTTCGGCGAGCTGCACCCCAACGTACAGAACAACTACGGCATTGGCGTTAAGACCTATGCGGCAAAGCTGAATATCCCGGAGATGTTGGAGCATGCGGCAACGGAAGTCAGCTACCAGCCCCTGCCCAAGTATCCGGCAACCACCCGTGACCTGAGCCTGGTATGCGACGATGGGATCCCGGTTGCACAGCTGGAACAGGCGATCCGGAAGGCTGTGGGCAATATTCTGGAAAAGGTGACCCTGTTTGATGTGTACAAGGGTCAGCAGATCGCACAGGGCAAAAAGAGCGTTTCCTACTCCATCAGCATGCGCTCTCATGACGGCACCCTCACCGACGAACAGGCGGACGGTGCTATGAAGCGTGTGCTCAAGGCACTCAAGGCAATGGGCGCAGAGCTGAGAATGTAACAGCCCCCTGCGTTTCAATCATACCCCGTTTCAGGCAGTCGCTTTATGCGGCTGCCTTTTTTCGGGCAAAAAAGAAGCTGCCACTGAGGCAGCTTTTCAAGTAAATGAACTTTATGGGGAGAGAAGGCTTATTTGATCTGATGTCCGCACTGGTGGCAGAAGCAATCCTTTACGCCGACCTTTGCGCCGCAGCCTTCGCAGCGTGTGCCAAGCTGACTGCCGCAGAAGGAGCAATACAAATAATCCGCAGCCTGTGCTGCTCCGCAGGAGGAACAAATTGCCCCGCTGTGCTTATAGATCTTATAGACGATCAGTCCAATGATATTGGTAAACAGTCCGATGAGACCCCAATACAGTGGGGACAGCCTGCACTTTGCAGCATCCCGGTACAGCCACAGGGCAACCAGCACCCAGTACACGCAGAAAAACAGCATCGCCAGCGCCCCCGTCACCTTCAGGGCAATCATACCTCCGGGTACATTTGTGGGAACGGTGATCACATAAACAGTGCTGTTGCTGCCGTGCGTCCGGATCCGGCTCAGCATGTAGATTGTCTTGGATGACAGCTCCCGTTCAAATACAGTGTCATCATCATAATCGGAACGGATCTTGCCGAAATCCCGGTTGATGATGGAATTGAGCATAAATTCCTCGCTTTTGACATACTGGAACACAGCATCCGGGTATGCGGCAGAGACAAGGTACTTCTTTTCGTTCCCCACTTTGGTAAGCTCCAGAGGACCGGCTGCAAAGGCAGAATTTTTTGCGGAATATGTCACCTGCTGATCTCCGTCAAGGATCAGCACATCCACCACATTCCCAGAAGCGGCAGCAGTTTTGTCGGCTGCTGCTTTCAGTGCATCCGCATCCTTCGTTTCCTCCAGGCGGGAGTACTGTCATGCAAAATCCAGCCGTTCCCGGTAGAGGTATCCCACGATCCCGCCGCAGGTCACTCCTGCGATCACTGCAAGGATCAGATACCAGATTACAATTTTTTGAAAGTTCCACTTAGACAGCATGTTTTCAAGCTTGTTCATACATGATTCCTCCCTGTTTTTCCATCCTGCCCGACAGCAGAACCGGCAGTAATAAGAGCACGCTCAGGGACATAAATCCCAGCGGTGCAAGGAGCATTGTAAGAGATATGCCTGCAAATACAAGCAAAGCCAGAACGAACACCACCATCGCACACAGCAACACAAAGAGCCTGGATTGCAGCCGCTCCTTCCTTGCCCTCTGCAGTTCTCCACACTTTTGTTCAATGGCTGGGGTCAGTGCCCGGATCAGCTCATCCGCATTGGATCTCATGGGTCATCCATCCTTTCCAAGCAATTTTTTCGGAGTTTTACTGTGCCGTCATGGATCCGGCTTTTAATGGCCTTGGGCTGCACGCCAAACTGCGCAGCAATCTCCTGTAAGGTCATGTCCTCCACGTATTTCAGCCGGATCGCCAGCCCCTGCTCCGGCGGCAAGGTGTCGATCGCAGCCTGCAATTCCTGATACTGGAGCTTCTGTTCCACTGCACCGGTAATGTCCTAGCCGTCCGGCAGAGAAACCCCCTAATGTTTTCCAGGAAAATGCGGTTTCGGCGCAGGTGATCGATATAGCTGTTTTTCGCAATGGTAACCAGCCATGTGCCGAACCCCACACGGCCGTCCGGATCAAACCGTTCAATATTCCGTATCATTTTCAGAAAGGTTTCTTGGGTCAGATCCTCCGTCAGATCCTTGTCCATGGTGGATTTCAAAAGGAAGCCGAAAATATAGTCATAATACAGCCGGATCAAATCGTCAAACGCCTGCCGGTCGCCCCGCTGACACTTTTTGATCAAAGCAGTTTCATGCACCATTTCCGCCTCCCTTCCTGATCTCATGTATTTACACGCAGCTGTACCGATCAGGTTGGTAGTTTGATCAGCATCATCAGCGTGCCTGCCACGATCAGCGCCAAACCGATCGCCGCTTTTTTGGACAAACGCTCCTTGAATATCACTGCGGAAAAACCAATGGACACCAAAATACTCAGCTTGTCTATAGGTACCACCACGCTGGCAAGCCCATCCTGCAGCGCCTTATAGTAGCACAGCCATGATCCGCCGGTGGCAATGCCGGACAGGAAGATAAACCCAAGCTCTCCCTTTGGGATGCTTTTCAGTGTGTGCTGCTTGCCCTTCACAAACACGATCAGCCACGCCATAATCAGCACTACGCCGGTACGGATCGCTGTACCCAGATTGGATTCCACCCCATCTATGCCGATCTTGCCGAGAATGGAGGTCAGGCTGGCAAATACCGCCGACAGCACCGCATAGATCAACCAGCTTTTCTTCTCCGTCTTTTCACCGGAAACCCTCTTTTTCTCGATCATCAGAAAGGTGCCTGCGCCGATGCATACAACCCCAATCCCTTTGAGCCATGTGACCGTTTCCCCCAGAAAAAACAATGCCAGCAGAATGGTCAGCACGGTGGAGGATTTATCAATGGGCACCACCTTATTCACATCCCCAAGCTGCAGCGCCCGGAAATAGCACAGCCAGGAAGCACCGGTGGCCAAGCCCGAAAGGATCAGAAAAATCCAGGTTTTTGCGCTGAGTTTTGTGATCCCGAACCCGGAGCCAACGATTCCAACCATGAGCCAGGAAAAGAGCAGTACCACAATGGTACGAATGGCGGTTGCGGCATCGGAGGCGGTTTTTTTGATGCCGCATTTTGCAAGAATCGCTGTCAGTCCGGCAAAGAGCGCCGAACCGCAGGCATATACTATCCACATATTCAATTCTTCCTTTCAATGATGACACGCAGAAACCGCAAAAAGATTGGTGCAAATTCTAATTTTTTTCGGGCAATACCACACAGTCTTTGTAGGATGTTCCCCCTTGACATTTTTCAATTGGGGGTATATAATAAAAACAGTGTTATGAAACAGCGTTACACATTATGGAGGATACCAATGGCAAAACAAATTGAAGGCGTAGCAGAACGGATCCTTGCGGCAGCCAAGCGAGAATTTCTGGAAAAGGGCTATGTGGATGCTTCCCTACGGACCATTGCAGCGGCAGCTGATACCAGCACCAACTCCATTTATGTCCGCTTCGGCGATAAGGAAGGGTTGTTTTCCGCCATCGTTGAACCGGTACTCAGTGAAATGACCGAGCGCTTTATCAAGATCCAGGAGCAGTTTCATCAAATGGATCGTGCTGCTCAGGCTGCCCGAATGCCGGAGTATTCCGACGGGGGCACGGCTGCATTGCTGGATTATATGTATGCGCATTTAGATGCCTTCCGCCTGCTGCTGGATGCATCCTACGGTACACGGTTCCACAATTTTGTGGACGAGCTGGTACGCATTGAGGTTGAATACACATACAAATACATGGAAACGGTAGGATATCCTGCGAGCTTTGGAGACGCTTTGACTGAAAAGCTGCTCCACATTGTCACCACTTCCCGGTTTGAGAGTATCTTTGAGGTCATCCGACACGGCATAAGCCGGGAAGAAGCGGCAGAATACATTCAATTGCTGAGCCGGTATCACCGCACCGGATTTTTAGCGATCTTTGGCACAGGCACCCCATAAACTGTATGAACAGGTTGCCGGAAACGACAGCCTTTCAATCATCTCAGCGGTTAGCTGCCGCTAATTATCAGGAGGTAACACATATGAAAGAGCAAAGCCCGGTAGGGCGGATCTAGGAGCTTGGTGCGCAGGAACACGGCAGGCTCATCACAGCGGTGGCACTTGCCGTAATCGGTGTCGCCTGCGGCATGGTACCCTATTTCGCTGCCGCCAAAATCATCGTTCTGCTGCTGGCAGGGGAACAGGCATTTACCGCCTATCTGCCCTGGCTGCTGACGGTGCTGGCGGGATTTCTGATCCGCACCCTGCTGTATAACAGTGCCCTGTCCCTCTCCCACAAGGCGACCTTCAGCATTCTCAAAACCATCCGTCAGAAGCTGCTGGCAAAGCTGCCCCATCTGCCCCTTGGCACGGTGATGGACGCTTCCAGCGGCAAATGGAAAGAGATCATCGTGGATCAGGTGGACAGCATGGAAACCACACTGGCACATCTGTTTCCGGAAATGACCGCAAACATTGTGGCGCCGGTGCTGATTCTGATCGCACTGTTTCTTCTGGACTGGCGGCTGGCGCTGTTGTCACTGGCAGTGTTCCCCATCGCATTTCTCTTTATGATGATGGTCATGGGCAACTATGCAAAGGACTATGCAGGTGCGGTCAAGGCCACCTCTGAAATGAGCAGCACTATGATCGAGTACATCAACGGTATCCAGGTTATCAAGGCATTTAACCAGGGGAAACAATCCTACACCCGTCTGACGGATAAAGTGCGTGCCAATGCCCAGTATTATTATGACTGGATGCGCCGCAGTCAGTTGGGCATGTCTATGGCATATGCCTTCTTTCCGGCGCAGATGCTCACCATTCTCCCCTTCGGCTGGCTGTTTTACACACATGGCTCCCTTTCAGCAGAAACCTTTGTGACCGTCATCATTCTGGCGCTTGGTATGGCAGCCCCCATTGTAGCGGCCTTCAACTTTGTGGATACGCTGGCGCAGGTGGGCACCACAGTGGGACAGGTAGACGAGATCCTGAAGGCGGAGGAACAGGCACATGGTACGCAGCCCGTTTCCTTTGGCGATCACCGGATCGAAGTGCAGAACGTTTCCTTTGGCTATCACGGCGACCAGGAGATCCTGCACCAAGTGAATCTTTCCATTCCGCAAAATAGTATGACTGCGTTGGTGGGGCCATCCGGCTCCGGCAAATCCACCCTTGCAATGCTTGTGGCAGGCTTCTGGGATGTAAAAACCGGCAGGATCACTATGGGGGGACACGACCTGACGGAGATCCCTCTGGAGGAGCTTTACGATCAGATTGCTTATGTGTCCCAGGACAATTATCTGTTTGATGACACAGTACGGGAAAACATCCGCATGGGACGCCGGGACGCTACAGATGCTGAGGTGGAAGCGGCAGCCCATGCAGCCGGTGGTGGCAGCGGCGAAAGCGGCGTGCTGCGATGAATTTATCCAGACGCTGCCGGAGGGCTACAACACCATGATCGGCGAAGGGGGCGCCAGTCTTTCCGGCGGGGAAAAGCAGCGGATCTCCATTGCCCGTGCCATGCTGAAAAACGCACCCATCGTTATCCTGGACGAGGCTACCGCCTATATCGATCCGGAAAATGAAGCGGTGATCCAGCAAGCAGTGGCAAAACTGGTGGCGCATAAGACTGTCATCGTGATCGCACACCGGCTGTCTACCATTACGGATGCGGACGATATTGTCGTGGTGCATGACGGACGCATTGAGGCGCAGGGAACCCATGAAGCACTTCTGGAGGACTGTGCGCTCTATCACGAGATGTGGCAGGCACATATGGGAGCAAAGGATGGTGACGCAGCATGATCGAAGCATTCCGAAAGATCTGGCACTTTGCCGGAGATGAGACCAAACATGTAAATCAATCTGTTGTAGTGGAATTTTTGAACGCCCTGCTGCAAATGTTCCGGGTGGCAGCCATCTATTTTGTCGTGCTGGCATTGACCGACGGTACCCAGAGCAGCAAGCCTGCATGGCTGGCGCTGGGCTGTGAGCTGACAGCGATCTTCGGTGGTGCCGTAACCGCAAGCATTTCCAAAATGCTGCAAACACACGCTGGGTATTTCATGGCAGCGGAGCGACGCATTTCCATTGCGGATCGTTTAAAGAGCGTGCCCATGGGCTTCTTCAATGAAAACAGTCTGGGGCAGCTCTCCGGCATCTGCACCACTGTAGTCGGCAGCATTGAGGGCATGGTACCCATGGTGCTGGTAAATATTCTCGGTGGATTGATTACCACCACCGTATTTACCGTGCTGCTCCTGATTTTTGACTGGCGCATCGGACTGATCGCTCTGGCAGGAATCCTGCTGTACCTGTGGGTCGTATCTGCTATGGAACAAAAATCTGCCGCAATCGCAGACAATACCCAAAGATCCCAGACAGCACTGATCGCAGCGGTACTGGAGACGGTACAGGGCATGAGTGTGATCAAGTCCTTCAACCTTACCGGCAAGGGCGACCAGAAGCTGCAGGATGCACTGGAATACAACCGCAGAAGCAATCTGGAAGTAGAACAGGTACTTACGCCCTACACCGCCCTGCAGGAGGCAATCCTACAGATTGCGGGCGTTGGGATGATGCTGGCAGCCATTCTGCTCTGGATCAACGGCACCATGACCATAGCCAATGCGCTGATGACGCTGGTCATGTCCTTCCTGGTGTTCAACCAGATCAAAGCCTTTGGCATGGGCGTGTCCATGCTGCGGCTTACGGCGGCTGCCATCGACCGCACAGTGGAAACTGAGCAAATGCCCCGTATGGACGAAAACGGAAAAGCCATCCAACCGAAAACACACGAGATTGTGTTCGATCATGTGAACTTTTCCTATGGGCAAAAGCCGATCCTGCACAATATCACCATGGCCCTGCCGGATAAGACCACAACGGCAGTCATCGGTCCCTCCGGCAGCGGAAAAACCACCTTCTGCAATCTGATCGCCCGGTTCTGGGATACGGACAGCGGCAGTATCCGAATCGGCGGCTATTCCGTAAAGGATTACACGCTGGAATCCCTGATGAATCAGATCAGTGTGGTGTTCCAGAATGTATACCTGTTTGCGGACACCATCGAAAACAACATCAAATTCGGCAGTCCCGATGCAACCCACGAACAGGTGGTGGCAGCGGCGAAAGCGGCGTGCTGCGATGAATTTATCCAGACGCTGCCGGAGGGCTACAACACCATGATCGGCGAAGGGGGCGCCAGTCTTTCCGGCGGGGAAAAGCAGCGGATCTCCATTGCCCGTGCCATGCTGAAAAACGCACCCATCGTCATCTTGGACGAAGCTACAGCCAATGTGGACCCGGAAAACGAGAAGCGACTGCAAAAGGCAATCGAGGCACTGACCCGTGATAAGACGATCATAATGATCGCACATCGGCTGAAAACCGTCCGCCATGCAGACCAGATCCTGGTCATTGACCACGGCCGTATCGTGCAGCAGGGCAAGCATGCGCAGCTGATTTCCCAGCCCGGCATCTATGCGGACTTTGTAGGAGGCAAAAAGCAATCCACCAGTTGGAAGCTGTAAAACAGACTTCTTGAAAACAATACAAAGCAAAACGGTATGATTCTCAAAAATCATACCGTTTTTGTGTACAGTCCATCAGCCGTTCTGCTGATTGACGCTGGCGATCACCGTACTCAACAGATTTGCCGGAAGCTGCTCATACCGCAGGAAGGTGAAGGAAAATTCGCCCATGCCCCGTGTGGACTGCCGCAGGTACAGGGCAAAATCCTGCATTTCCCGCATAGGCACCTCCGCCTGGATCAGGGTCATGCCCGGAGCAACCGGCTCCATGCCAAGCACACGGCCACGGCGCTTGTTCAGCTCACCCATCACATCACCGGTATTTTCATCCGGCACCGTCACATTCAGACTGCCAATGGGCTCCAGCATCACCGGATCCGCCTGTGGCAGACCTTCCTTATAGGCAATGGAGGCAGCCATTTTGAACGCCATTTCAGAAGAATCCACCGGGTGGTAGGAACCATCCACCAGAATCGCCTTCAAGCCCACCACCGGACAGCCAGCCAGCACGCCCTTCCGGACGCATTCCTGTAAGCCCTTTTCCACAGCCGGGAAGAAATTCCGGGGCACGGCTCCGCCGAATACCCGTTCCTCAAATACCAGGTCATCCCCCATGCAGGGCTCAAACTCGATCCATACATGCCCGTACTGTCCATGACCGCCGGACTGCTTCTTGTGCTTGCCTTCTACCTTGACCTTTTTGCGAATGGTCTCCCGGTATGCAATGCGGGGCACTTCCAGCTGTACATCTACGCCAAATTTATTTTTGAGTTTGGCAGCCGTCACCTCCAGATGCATGGAGCCAAGACCGCTGAGGATCTGCTCTTTCGTGAAGGCATCCTGCTGATAGGACAGGGTCTGATCCTCCTCCAGCAGCCGGGCGATGCCTGCGGAGATCTTGGTTTCATCCCCCTGGGATTTCGCCTTGACGCACAGGGAGTAGCAGGGCTTGGGATACTGAATGGGAGCAAACCGCAGCACACGCTCCGGCGCGCACAGAGTATCCGACGTACCCGCAGAGATCTTCGCAGCCACTACAATGTCCCCTGCCGCCGCAGAAGCAACCTCCTCCTGCTTTTTGCCAAGCAGGACGTACAGCTTACCGATCTTTTCCGTTGCGCCGGTTGTTGCATTCAGCACATTCGCATCCGCTGACAGCTTGCCTGCATACACCCGGATAAAGCTCATCTTCCCTACGAAAGGATCCGCAACCGTCCGGAACACATAGGCTGCCAGAGGCGCCGCAGGGTCACAGGCAACCGCAATGGGATCCTCCTTCTGATCCACTCCAATGGGCGCATCCACCTCCTGCGGAGCCGGCAACAGCAAATCAATCTCCTTGAGCAGCATATCAATGCCTGCAAGGGTGGTGGAGGATACGCAGACCACAGGGGTAATAATGCCCTTGTTCATACCATTGTGGATGCCATCGATCAGTTCCTTCTGGGTAAAGGCTTCCCCTTCAAAGAACTTTTCCATCAGTGCCTCATCGGTTTCCGCTACCGCCTCACTGATGGCGGAGATCAGACCCTCCAGCCGGTATTCCATCTTTTCGGAAACCTCCGGCGTGGGCATATCCGTTTCTACGGCATTGCCCTTGTCATCGTATTTATACGCCTTCATCTCGATCAGATTCACATAGGAAATGATCTGACTGTTCTGGATCACCGGAACCACAACCGGGCACACAGTGGGGCCAAATACGGTTTTCAGTTGTGTCAGGGTATTGTAGAAGTTGGCGTTGGGATCATCGATCTTGGTGATGACGAACATCTTGGAGCGACCCAGCTTTGCAGCGGCATCATAGGCCTTGCGGGTGCCCACCTTGACGCCGGATTTTGCGGAAACGGTCAGCATTACCGTATCCGCAGCCTGGATGCCCTCCAGCATACCGCCGGCAAAGTCGAATAAGCCCGGTGTATCCAGCAGATTGATCCGGTTTTCACCGCTGGAAAAAGACGACAGAGTGGTATTGATGGAGATCTGCCGTTTGATTTCCTCCGGATCATAATCGCTGACTGTATTTCCATCTGCACACTTTCCCAGCCGATCCGTAGCCCCTGCCTTATACAGCAGCGCTTCCGCCAGGGCGGTTTTGCCGGATCCCAGATGACCCGCCAGTGTGATGTTTCTGATTTTTGTTGCGTCTGACTGTTTCATGTTACTCTCTCCTTGCCAGTGTGCGCCCGGAGGCTGCAAACTTGAATATGCTGTTATTATAGCGCAATTGTTAAAATTCTTCAACCCTTTTTGAAGAAATTCTACATAACATTAAGAAAACACAGCTCGTTTTTGTGCATACTAAACAATATTGTAAGCTAGCATCTTTTCATTCTACTCAATATTCAGTCATATACAGGCTTACAATAGAGTAGGTGATACATGCAGAAAATATGATGGCACACTTGAATCACTGCATGAGAAATCACGCAAGCTTCCGATTATTCCTAGGCTCAGCTTGCCGTTCACCTTCACAAATACAATAACTTGCCCATGCGCCATCGTCCCTGGCTCTCTCCCCTTTAGATTCCTGTACAATATGTTTGACAAACATACAAAAAAACGAAAAAACCACCGTAAAAACGATGGTTTTTTCAACATATCAAAAGAGGGGGGTAAAGCTACTTTGCAATCAAACACTCAGTTGTTTGTAGTATCAGTAACAACCAGTTCCTCAGCAGTAATCAGATGTGCCAGATACCGTGCGATCTGCGTCAGGTCACTTGAATCCACATTTTTATCCTGGATGCAGTTTGCATTTGCAAGACCTTCTGCTGAGATTACGGGAATATCCTGATCCTGTGCAATGTACCGAGCCAGCAGAACAATATCGTTGATTTCGATCACACCGTTGCAGTCTACATCGCCGTACAGGGTAGCTACAGTCTGGGTAGTTGTAGTGGTTGTGGTTTCGCCAGCCTCTGTACTAGTCTCAGCAACTGTTGTGGTAGTCGTTGTCATGGTGCTTACTTCCGCCATTGTGGTTTCTGCTTCCGTTGTGGTTGTGGTCGTCTCCTCTGTTGTAGTTGTGGTCACAGCAGGCTCAGTGGTGGTAGTTGTGATCGGTTCATCCGCATACACGGAGCATACCTTAGAGGTTTCCTTCCAGCCATTCTTGCCGTTCACTACAACCTCGCCCCAGTCAGCAGACAGGGTGCCGCCAACATTCGCAGAGGACATATCCAGATATTCAACCGGGCTGCCGTTGCCGTACCAGCTCCATGCCAGCCAGCCGATCTGAACATCCTTGCAATATTCCATAATGTATGCTTCATCAACCTCACCGTCGGAATGCTTGTAGCCAAATTCGCCGATTACCAGGCAAAGATTCCGGGTCTTAATGCCGTCAATGACGCTCTTGATCGTAGTAGCGTTGCCGCCTGCGGTACCATACATATGTACAGAGAACATCACGTTCTTCTCCGGGTCAGATGCCAGCACTGCGCTGCCGCCGTCCCGAACGGTCACATAACCCTGACCCCAGCCACCTGCGTCACACATGATGCAGTGAGTCAGACCAGCGTCACGGATTTCCTTTACAGCAGCAATATAAGCGCTCTCCCAGCTGCTGGTATTGGTATTGCCCTGCCATTCGTTGGCAATGTTGATGATGACCGTATCCTCGTGTCCGATCAGGGCGGACTTGATCTCACCGAAATACTTTGCAGCATTCAGCAGCAGATTTGCATCGTCCTTACCAGTCACATCATGAACCTCCAGAACGGCAATCAGCTTATACTTTTCGCACAGACTGATGAGATTTGCAACCTCGCCTGCTGTGTTCTTGGTATACTGCTGACCATCGGACAGTACGATCCGGACTGTATTTGCACCGTAAGCCGCAATTTCCTTGAGGGTGGCCTCTTCGTTGCCCTCCCACTTGTACCAGGTGTAAGCGTAGTTGGTACCCCGCATTTCAAATGCGTTCTGGTTTGCATCCCGCAGTACTGCGCCATCCACATAGAACCCATCCTTCGGCTCAACCACCTCGCCGCTGCCGGATTTCTCCAGCTTCCAGCCGTTCAGAGTAACAGAACCGCTGACGGTTGCAGTCTCGCTGGTGGACATGATCATCATGTTGACACGCTGTACGTTATACAGATCTGCAATCGTCACCAGAGAATTGGTCTGGGTGTCTGCATCATAGTACCACCATTCCTCTGCCTTCAGATACAGGGTCACATCCTTGGATGCGCCGGCACTGACGGTGATATTGTCACTCTGATGCCACTTCCAGGACGATCCGGTGTTGACTGCTGCTGCAAAGCTGATGTCGCTGGCGCTTTCGTTGGTCAGCGTAAAGCTCAGAGTATCATACTCAGACCAGTCTGCCCCGTCAAAGTTGTGGTAAAATCCAGCTGCATTGCTTGTGCCGTTGTCCGTATCAGCAAAGCTGACTGTGACGGAATCCGCACCGTTGGTCACGCCGGTGGTACCCTCCTGGTATCCTTCTGTGGCAGACCATGCGAAGCCTCCCAGACCATCCGCAGCCATAGCACCAAAGGTGCCTGCGGCAGATGCGGTAGCCATCATTGCGCATGCAGTAGCGCATGCAAGTAGTTTCTTCCCTCTCATCAAAAATCCTCCTTATTTTTTATAAGCAAACGAACTTAAATAAAGAAATACGGCTTTATTTAATAGCCATGCGTTTCTTTACTTCCTCTACATTTTACACAATTATTTTCCCTGTGTCAAGAGATTTTTCAGAAATAGTCCAAGTTTTTATTTTTATATTAAATAAAGCTATCATTTAATCTGTAGCGTTACATGCATCCCATTGTATAATCCCGCCGGATCCGGCAACAATATTTCACAGAACTACCGGTTCAAATGTGCTGACCGCCGCAGCGGCACCGATTCCACCCAACGGCGGAGAAACGGAGTGAATATGAAAAAGTCAAGATCCAGTGCATCCAATGTACTTGCAGGAAAGGGGTTTTACATTGCTTTATCCCTATGTGTTGCCATGGTGGGCGCCGCCTGCTACTTTGCCTATACCCAGACAAGCAAAGACCTGTCTGCCCAGTTGGAATCCAATCTCCAGTCAGAACAGAGTGTATCCTTCACAAAAGAAAATGTGCCAAAATCCACAACCTCTGCACCTTCCACTACCACATACACCCGGACAACCACTGCAAAGCCTGTCGCCACAGAAGCTATGGTGCCTGCAACCGCAGAACCCGCAGCCGTTCAATCCGCCCCGGCAGCCCCAGTAAACAAGCCGGCCCCTGCTCCCAAGCCGGTGATGCCGGTAGAGGGTGATGTGCTCAACCCCTTCAGCAACGGAGAACTGGTCAAATCCGCCACCACCGGTGCCTGGCAAACCCACAACGGTGCCGATCTTGCCGCAGAGATCGGTGATGACGTGGTGAGCATT